>NZ_JAWHOP010000020.1:79187-95882 GCF_032586995.1 Pseudomonas syringae group sp. J248-6
GACGCTCCGCGTCCTATCCGGAATGTGCGACGCGGCACAGATCTGTGACGCGGAGCGTCACGCACGGCATTCCCACGCTGGAGCGTGAGGAACGATAATCCTGTAACTATCATGCGACGCTCCGCGTCGCATGCCGTTCTGGACGCTCCGCGTCCTATCCGGAATATGCGGTGCGGCGCAGATTTGTGACGCGGAGCGTCACACACGGCATTCCCACGCTGGAGCGTGCGGAACGATAACCGGACTATCGTGCGACGCTCCGCGTCGCATGCCGTTCTGGACGCTCTGCGTCCTCTTTACCTATGACAGCCCTGCATCCACCAGCCACTGCTCCAGCCCTTCCAGGTCGGGGATGCGCGCCACGGTTTCGCCGATCTGCACGGCAGCCAGCTCCAGTTCAGCCAGTGGGACGTCGACGTAGCTCAACTGGCTGTCGACTTTGCACGAGCGCGGAATGCCTTGGGTGAGCAACGCAATGAACCTGACGTCGTTGCGCCCACCCAGTGCGTTGAGCACTACAATCCGGGCCCGGCCACCCACGCGGGTGCGGCCTCCGCAGGCGGCTTCGAAACTGAGCAGCGGCAATGTCAGCTCACGCCAGCTGATCGGTCCCAGATACCACTCGGGAGCGCCCGGCTCTGCGCTGCAGTCCTGATAGTCGATCAACTCGGCGACCGCGACGTTGGGCAGCAGCAAATGCCGGTCACTCAACGGCAACAGCAGGCCGGTCAGGCTGGTCAGGCGACTGGTCTGGAACGTACCTTCAGACATGCACCTGACTCCAGTAAGCAATACTCTCCAGCAACACGGTTTCCTGATAAGGCTTGCTCAGGTACTCATTGACGCCCACCGCCATGGCCCGATCGCGGTGCTTCTGGCCCGAGCGGGAAGTGATCATGATGATCGGCAGTTCCTTGAGCTGTTCGTCCTGGCGGATCTGGCTGGCCACTTCAAAGCCGTCCATGCGTGGCATTTCGATATCCAGCAGCATGATGTCAGGCGTGTGCTCCTGCAACAGGGTCATGGCGTCAATCCCGTCCTTGGCAGTCAGCACATGCATGCCGTGGCGCTCAAGCAACCGGCTGGTGACTTTGCGTACCGTCACCGAATCGTCCACCACCATCACCAGCAACGGTCTGGCGTGCTCGGCTTCGTGGTAGACAGGCGCCAACCCTCTGAAAGGCAAGCCCTGCAAGGTACGAATCTGCGCCATCAAGTCGAGAATCAGCACCACACGCCCATCACCGAGAATGGTCGCACCGGAAATGCCCTGCACCCTTGAGAACTGCGCGCCAAGGCTCTTGACCACGATCTCGCGTGAACCTGCCAGCGCATCGACCTGCACCGCCACCCACTGATCCTGCAAATGCACCAGCAACACCGGCAGCGGCTGCAATTGCCCGGCGAGCCTGGGTGGACTGCTGCCCAGCAACTCGCCCAGATAACGCAGCTCGTAACTGCGTCCGCCGTATTGATAGCGCGGCGGGCTGGTCTGGTAATAGCCGTCCAGCTCATTGGCCATGACGCGCACGATGCCATCGACGGTGTTGAGCGGCACGGCATATTGCTCTTCGCCGCAGGTCACCATCAGCGCACGGTTGACCGACACCGAAATAGGCAGGCGAATACGGAAGCGCGTGCCCTTGCCAGGCACCGAGTCGATGACCATCGAGCCGCCCAGTTGTTTGACCTCGGCATGCACCACATCCATGCCGACGCCACGTCCGGAAATCTGGGTGATGATCTCGCTGGTGGAAAACCCCGCCTGCAGAATGAACGGCAAAACCTCATGGTCGGACAGATCGGCATCCGGATGGATCATGCCGCGTTTGATGGCCTTGCGGCGCACGGCTGCCAGGTCGACACCCGAGCCGTCATCGCTCAACTCGATCACCATATCGCCGCCTTCGTACATCAGCTCAAGGCTGATATGGCCCTGCTCCGGCTTACCGGCAGCGATGCGTTTTTCAGTGCTTTCCAGGCCATGATCAACAGCGTTGCGCAGCATGTGTTCCAGCGGTGCGACCATCCTTTCCAGCACGTTGCGGTCCATTTCACCGTCGGCATTACCGACCTCGAAATGGACCTTCTTGTGCAGTTCCGAGGCAACCTGGCGCACCACACGACGCAAACGCGGCACCAGGCGCTCGAACGGCACCATGCGCGTACGCATCAGGCCTTCCTGCAACTGGGTGTTGACCCTGGCCTGTTGCGACAGCAGCGTTTCAGCATCGCGGGCCCGCGCGCCGAGGGTTTCCTTGAGGTCCATCAGGTCGGAGGCAGACTCGAAAAGCGCACGCGACAACTGTTGCAACTGCGAATGACGATCCATTTCCAGCGGGTCGAATTCCTCATAACCCAGCCGCTCGGCCTGAACCTGTTCACGGCTGAGAATGCGGCCCTGGGTTTCCATATCCAGGCGACGCAATTGATCGCGCATCCGCTCGATAGTGGTTTCAACTTCCAGCAGCGCGACCTGTGAATCCAGAATCTGCTGTTCGATCCGCCCACGGAAAATAGACGTTTCACCGGCCAGGTTGACCAGGTCTTCCAGTTGCTCGGCGGGCACCTTGACCATTTCCGGCCCACTGCGCTCGACCTCGCCGTCAGCAGCAGGCGCGACGGCCACCACCGATTCAGGACCGGTTTCAAAGGCTTGCGCAACCACCGGCTCGCCCACCGGTTCATCGCTGGCCAGTCTGCGGATGCTTTCAATCAGCAGCGAGGCATCAGGCAGCGGCTTTTCGTTACGCACTGCGTCGAGCATATCGGCCAGCACATCGTGACCGCTTTGCAACAGGCTGATCATCAATGGCGCAGGTTGCAGGTTTCCGGCAGAAAGCCCTTCATAAAGCGTTTCCAGCTCGTGGGCCAGATCGCCTATCGGGGCGATTTCGACCATCCGCGCGCCGCCCTTGAGGGTGTGCAGGTCACGCAACAGGTTTTCGACTTCCAGCAGGTTGTGCGGATCAGCCTGCCAGCGGGCCAGTGCCGCGCCCGAGCTTTCGATAATGTCGAAACCCTCCTCAAGGAAGACTTCACGCAGCTCGGTGTCATGTTCGGGAAGATCTTCGCTGGCCGCTGGCGGTGCCTGCACATCAGACCCTGAGCTCTCGAGCGTACGACAGCGGCCCAGCGCTTCGATCAAGGCCGAGGGATCACTGAGCGCTTCCTGCCGATACAACTGCTCCAGCAGAATCGCCAGATGGTCGTGACTCTCGTGCAGCAGTTCGGCCAGCGCTGGCGAATGGTTGAAGCGCCGGTCGATCAAGCCTTCGTAGAGGTTTTCCAGTTCGTGGGCAAGGTCGCCCACCTCGGCCACCTCTGCCATCCGCGCGCCGCCCTTGAGGGTGTGCAGGTCACGCTGCAGTGAGGCCAGCGGCGCGGAGTTTTCCGGATCAGCCAGCCAGCGCTGTAAGGCCTGACCGGCGCTGTCGAGGATATCGACGGCCTCTTCCAGAAATATCTCGACGATCTCGTCGTCCGGGCCGGCAGTTTCAGTGTGCTCGGCCTCACTGGCCAATTGTTCGGTGGCCGCGTTGAGTTCGGTAACGCTCAGGGTCCGGTGGCCGTCGCTCTTGACCAGACCGGTCGCCGAAGGGTCCAGCGCCTGATCCAGCAACTGGTTCAAGGCACGCACGCATTCGGGACGCGGTTCGACATCCTGACCGGCAGCCACCTGATCAAGCATATTGATCAACGCTTCGTGGGCGTTCTCTGCCGCATCGAAAAAGCGTTCGCTGACCGCCAGGCTGCTTTCCTCGACCGCGCCGTAAAGGTCGAGCAAGGCTTCGCAGAGTTCATCGACCTGCGGCAGATCGGCCAGATGCGCGCCATGCCCCAGCGTGGTCAGTTCATCGAGCAACGCGCTCAGTTCCTGACGTTCGCCGGGGTGCTGACGCCAGCGCCGCAACAGGTTTTCCGCATCCAGGACGATGTCCATGCCTTCGGCCAGAAAGCCGGCAAGCAGCGTGGGATTGCGCTTGATCCGCAGGCCACTGTCCGACTCGCGCAGCACCACGGTGAGGCGCTCGTTGAGCAGCGCCAGAGCCGCTTCGATCAGCTGCGCAGCACCCGCAATGGCTGCCAGCGGGGTTGTGTCGAGTTGCTTGAGCCCGCTGTGCAACAACGGTTCTGCGCTGCGCAGCAGGGCGAGTTCGGGCGCGCCGATGTCGATAAGGTTGGCTTTGTATTCACGCACCAACTGGTCGAGCGGGCTAGCCAGCTCGGCAATCGGCAACACGCCGGCCATGTGCGCGCTGCCTTTGAGCGTGTGCAGTGCACGCAGCACAGCGTCGCTGATCGAAGGCGATGCCGATTGTTCCGCGTTGTCGAGGAAGCGACCCAGGGTATTCAGATGCCCGAGCGCTTCCTGACGGAAAATTTCCAGCAATTGTGGATCAAGCGCTTCGCCTGGCACTGGGTCAGGGGCTGCAGGCAGTACCGGCAGCTCAAGCCCATTGGCCAGCGCATGGGCACGGGCCGCCAGCAGGTCGACATCGTTACGCTGGCGCTGCGCATCCTCGGCGAAATCGCGAATCACCGACGGCAGCAGCGTCAGCACTTCGCTCATCAATTGCTGAACTTCAAGGCCCGGCAGCACATCGCCTTCCAGCACCCGGTTGAGCAGGTTCTCCACCGACCAGGCCAGTTCACTGAGGATCAGCGCACGCACCATCCGGCCGCTGCCCTTGAGGGTATGAAACGCCCGGCGCACTTCGGTCAGTGCGGTGCTGTCCCATTGGCCGCCGCTGCCCAGTGAGGCAAACCAGCGTGGCAGATACTCGCGCAGTGCATCGAGGACCTCGTCTGCCTCTTCCAGAAAGACTTCGCGCAACTCGTCGTCCACTGCCTCTTCATCTGCCGAGGGCGGCAACAGGCTGGTGGGTACGTTGCGGGCAGGCGGATTGACTGCCGACACTGGGCTGGCAAGGACCTGAGCAATGGTTTGCGCAGGGCTGACCAGCGCCTTGCGATCATCCAGTTCCAGCAACTCATCTTGGGTGATGATTTCTTCCAGCAACGGCACTTCAAGGGTGTCGGCAGCGGGTGTATAGCCCAGCCGCGCCAGGCTTTGCTGAGCCATGTCGAGGACCTGATCACCCGGCGCTTCATGGTCTTCGAGCATGCGCTCCAGATAATACTCGATGCCAGTAATTGTATCGGCCAGGCAATCGAGCTGAACCCAGCCGGGACGGGTTTCGTCCACCAGCAGGTGTTCCTGAATGTATTCGTTGCAGGCGGCCAGCAGGCTGGCAGCACGGGCCAGCGGGATCATCGCCAGCGCACCCCGTACCTGCACGATCAGCGCGCAAAGCGGGTCGAGCCGCTGGCGATCCCACTCGCCGTCGATGTAATCGAGGATCACGTCCTTGGCCTGCTGCAATACCGTGCGGGCCTCGCGAATCACCAGCTGATGAATCTGCGTCAGGTCAGTGGTCGGCAGGCGGCTTTCTTCGCGGCTGGTCTGTTCGTTGCTCCCGGCCATGCCAGCCAGGGTCGATTCGACGTAGAGCAAGGCGCCTGCAACATCCATCAGCGCGCCGTCGCTGGGCTCGCGCTGCCCCTGCGCCAGCCCCAGAACGACAGAAAGCTGATCGATGATCACCTTGCGCGGCTGACCGAAGCCAAGCACCGCCAGGGTATCGGCGATCTGCCGCAACGGCGGCAGCAGCGCGTTGAGCTCACTGACATGCTGGCGGTCACCGCGCACGAACACGTCAAGCCGTTCCTTGACCCGGACCAGCCCTTCGCACAAGGCTACGATTACCGAGCGCATGGCGTCGCGGTCCGGCCCGGCCATACGTGCGCGCTCTTCGTTGACCACATCGTTGCCGGGCAAGGCATCGGCCAGCGCGTACTGGTCTTTGAGATCGAGCATCTTCGGTGCCAGGCTGTCGGACTTGGCGATGTAGAACAGCAGGCTTTTCAGCAGCTCTTCGGGAGCCGGCTGATTGATGCCGGTCACGCCCTGCTCGGCCAGCCGTTTGAGTTCCTTGTCGGCATCTTTCAGCAGGCTGCGCAGGGCCGGGCTGTTGGTGAAGTTGCCGTTGAGCATGGTTTCGACCAGCGCCGAGGCGATTCGCCAGAGCGGCCCGAGCGGCGCGTCCTCACATAACTGCTCCAGCCGGGCAAACACCTTGGCCATGTAACCGAGCTGGGTCTGAACCCCCTGCTCGCGCATCAGGCCCGCCAGCGCCGCCTGCAAGGTCTGACGCAGCTTGCGCAGCAGGTTGGGCAATTCCGGGGTATTGCGCCGCGCCAGTTCCTGGTCATCGAGCGCAGGAACGACGACCAGTTGCGGGGCGAACAGGCTGGTTTCCGAGAGCAGACTTTCGCCCCGCGCACTGCGCAGGTCATTGAGCAGCGGCAACACCACCAGCGGCAGGTCGCGGCGCGCGGAGTGGATACGCTCCAGATAAACCGGCAACTGACTCATGGCCTGAATCAGCAGTTGCTCGGACTCCACCGGATGGCTGACACGGTTCTGCTGGACCGCCAGCGCCAGTTGCTCGATTTCCTCGGCCAGCAACGCCGCGCCGTAAAACTCGATCATCTGCAGACTGCCGTGAACCTGATGCACCAGGTTCAGACACTCGGCCATCGCCGCGCTGTTGGCCGGGTCTTCGATGAAGGCATCCAGCTCGTTGCGGGCCTGGCGCAGCGTTTCGGCGATTTCGCCCTTAAGCCATTCAAGGGCCACGTAATCGTGACGATCAGCCATGACGAGTACCGCCTGTTACCCAATCAAGGTTGTTCATTGGTTGTACATCATCCGGCTTTCTTCGATGACGGCAGGGCAAAACCCGATACCGAACGACGCATTTCGCTGGCCATTTTTGCCAGATTGCCGATGCTTTCGGCGGTGGCCGAGGTGCCCGAGGTGGTCTGCGAGGTGGTCTGCTGAATGACAGTCATGATCTGTGAAATCTGACCGGCCGACTCGGCCTGCTGGTGAGCGGCATCGGTGATACTTTCGATCAGTTCGGCCAGCACTCGGGAAACCCCTTCGATTTCCCCCAGCGCTACCCCGGCGTCCTGCGCCAGTCGTGCGCCGCGTACCACTTCGCTGGTGGTCTGCTCCATGGAGATAACCGCCTCGTTGGTGTCGTTCTGAATAGCCCGCACCAGCGTTTCGATCTGCTTGGTGGCAGACGACGAGCGCTCGGCCAGCCGCTGTACTTCGTCAGCCACCACGGCAAAGCCACGTCCGGCGTCACCGGCCATAGAAGCCTGAATGGCCGCGTTGAGGGCCAGAATATTGGTCTGATCGGCAATGTCGTCGATCAGGCTGACAATATCGCCGATTTCCTGAGAAGACTCACCCAAGCGCTTAATACGCTTGGAAGTGTCCTGAATCTGTTCGCGAATGTTATCCATGCCGTGAATAGTGTTGTGCACGACCTCGTTGCCCTTGTTGGCAATCGCCACGGAGCGCTCTGCCACCGCCGAGGACTCCGATGCATTGGTCGACACCTGATCGATGGACGCTGCCATGTCGTTGATTGCCGTCGAAGCCGCGCTGATCTGCAGCGCCTGATGCTCGGAGGCGGCAGACAACTGCATGGCCGTGGCCTGAGTTTCGGTAACGGCAGCAGCAACCTGTTCGGCCGTCAGGTTGATGGTCACCACCAGCTCGCGCAACTGGTCGATGGAGTAATTGATGGAATCGGCAATCGCGCCGGTGAAATCTTCGGTCACCGAGGCCGTCACCGTCAGATCACCGTCAGCGAGGTTTTCGATCTCGTCCAGCAGACGCATGATCGCCGTCTGGTTACGCTCGCTCTTCTGCGCGGTTTCGCGCAACTGGCGGTTGGTTTCGCGGACCATGACCAGACCGATAAGGATGATCGACATCAGCGCCAGCAAACCCAGCACATAACCACCGACGGTATTCACAGTACGGCGCTTGGCCATGTTTTCCAGGCTGTTGGTGAGTACCGAGGTTTCATCCAGCAGGGTCTGTGAGGTGTTGAAAATGTTGCCGGACGCCTCACGCACCTGATACAGCTCGGGCGAGGTTTCAAGAATCTCGTCCACCGAGCCGGACACGAACTCGAACAGCTCGGCAATTTCCGCCAGCCGTGCACGGGCATCGCGGTCTTCGACCTGGGAGATTCGCAGCGTGGCGTTGCCCTCCAGCATGCCGTTGAGCACACGACCAAACTGGCTGGCATCGCGGCCAAACGCATCGGCTGCCTGCACCGCTGTTTCGTCACCGGCCAGCACGGTATTGACCGAGCCGAGGATCCGCTCTGCGAGCAGCGCCTGACGCTGCGCAACCACCACCTGCGCAGCCGGCGCACGGCTTTGCAGAAGGCTTTCCACGACTTTTTCGTATTCGGCCTGCAATTGCGGGATGGTTTCGGCCAGTGTCGCAGCCACCTGATGCAGCGACAGAACGGTCTGTTCGCTGGCCAGAATCACATCGGTACTTTTGCGCAGCCCTTCCCAGTCGCGCTGAACAGTGCGCAATTCGTCGCGTATCAGATCAGGTGCCGCAGGCAGGCCGGTGGCCGGGTCGCCTTTTCTCAGGTAGCCCCAGCGCAGGTCGAAATCGTTGCGCGCATCGGCAAGCAGCTTGAACGCCTGGGTTTTACCGGCGGCCGCTTCGGTGGCGTTTTTTGCGATGCGCTGGGATAACACGCGCAGCTCACCGGCATGCCCGATGTACTGTTTGTCGTAGTTCGATTGGGTGTTGAGGTAGGCGAAGTTGGCGAACAGCAACATGATGAAAACGATGAGCGCGACAAACAGCAGAATAATCTGCGTCCGGCTGCGCGCGCCTTCCCTTGATCTGCCTGTATTACTCATTAATCAGGCCCCCGCCTGGATCAATTGTGAAACAAAACAAACCAGAGCCTAAGATGCCAGGTCCATGAAATCTGCAGACTGTACCAGCGCCCACGGACTGAATATCTGCCACGCCTGCTCGCGAATGAACTGCCCGCGCAAGAACGGCGCGATACCTTGATCGATGTCTTGTGATGTCTGGGGTATGAGGCTCAACTGACTGAAACGTTGCATGCCGAACACCTCATCGACCAGCAGACCAGCGAACACGTCGTTGTGCTCGACAACCAGCACCCGGCGCTGTTTGCGCGCGGGGGTCAGTTCATGACCGAAAAACCCGCATAAATCCATGAGCGGCAACAGCCGGCCGCGCAGATTGGCGATACCCGCCACCCAGAACTTCACGCCCGGCATCACCGCATGATGAGGCTCGTGAAGGATTTCGGCGATTTCGCCGATAGGCGCTACGAAACGCTGCTCACCCATCCGGAAACCGATGCCGACCCAATCCTGCTGATGAGCTTCCTGCAGCGGCAGGCCCGCCGCCAGCGAACGACAGCGTCGATCCATATCAAGAAGCAGTTCAAAGGCGGTACGTGGCTCGGCCATGGCGATTCCGGCAATCAGCCGGCCAACACCGCATTCAGGGTTTTCATCAGGGTTTCTTCATCCACCGGTTTGGTCAGGTAATCCCGCGCGCCCTGGCGTTTGCCCCAGACCTTGTCAGTCTCCTGATCCTTGGTGGTGATCATGATCACCGGGATCATGCTGGTGTCGGCATCCTTGGTCAGCTGACGCGTAGCCTGAAAGCCGTTGAGCCCGGGCATGACGATGTCCATCAGCACTGCGTCGGGTTTTTCCTGACGAGCCAGAGCCACGCCATCAGCGCCATTTTCGGCCTTGAGCACTTCATGACCGTGCTTTTCCAGCATGCCGGTGAGTTTGTACATTTCAGTCGGCGAATCATCGACGATCAATATTCGAGCCATGGGTGTTCCCCGTCAGATTACGAGCGCGCCACATCGGGCGCGGGCGTCATGATATGTGTTGTTCTGCTGCAACGAAGCCCGGCACATGAGCCTTGATCGCGCTGAGCAGTTCTTCCTTGCTGAAAGGCTTTGTCAAAAACTGATCGGAACCGACAATCCGCCCCTTGGCCTTGTCGAACAGTCCGTCCTTGGAGGACAGCATGATGACTGGCGTGGACTTGAATGCGCGGTTGTTCTTGATCAGCGCGCACGTCTGATAACCATCCAGACGCGGCATCATGATATCTACGAATATGATTCGTGGGTGGTTATCGGCAATCTTGGCCAGCGCGTCGAAACCGTCTATCGCAGTGATGACTTCACAACCTGCGTTTTTAAGCAGCGTTTCGGCGGTGCGGCGAATGGTCTTCGAGTCATCGATGACCATGACTTTCAAGGCGGAGGCGTGTTGTTCCATAGCTGCTCTTCCATCGCCGCAGCGAATTTTTGCGCATTCTGCGAGGCACTGGGAGCCTGACGGTATCGCTTCATTGATCCACAAGGATCGAAAACCGGATGCCGAGCCTTTTTAGCATACTCTCCAGACTCAATCCATAAAGCGCACCGTGGCGGGCCTGCCCCTTGACCGGGAGCAAACGGAACGCCACCCTGATGCCAATTTTACGGCCGTTGCGGCCCTTACCGATCAGAGGATATTGCCCATGAGCGTTCGCCTAGGGATTGTCATGGACCCCATTGAGCGCATTTCCTATAAAAAGGACAGCTCGCTGGCCATGCTCCTTGCCGCACAGGAACGCGGCTGGTCGCTGTTCTATATGGAACAGAAAGACCTGTATCAGGACGCTGGCCAGGCCCGCGCGCGCATGAAGCCGCTCAAGGTGTTTGCCGATCCGGCCAAATGGTTCGAGTTCGAAGCCGAAGTGGACGCAGGTCTCGATGACCTGGACGTGATCCTGATGCGCAAGGACCCGCCGTTCGACATGGAATTCGTCTACGCCACCTACCTGCTGGAGCAGGCCGAGCGCGCAGGCGTGCTGGTCGTCAACAAGCCGCAGAGCCTGCGTGACTGCAACGAGAAGCTGTTCGCCACGCTGTTCCCCCAATGCACCCCGCCGACCCTGGTCAGCCGCCGCGCCGACATCATTCGCGAATTTGCCGAAAAACATGGCGACGTCATCCTCAAGCCGCTGGACGGCATGGGCGGCGCGTCGATCTTCCGCCATCGGGCGGGCGATCCGAACCTGTCAGTAATCCTCGAAACCCTGACCGCTCACGGCACGCAGCAAATCATGGCGCAGGGCTACCTGCCCGCCATCAAGGACGGCGACAAGCGCATTCTGATGGTCGATGGCGAACCGGTCCCGTATTGCCTGGCGCGCATCCCTGCCGCCGGTGAAACACGTGGCAACCTGGCCGCAGGCGGGCGTGGCGAAGCCCGTCCGCTAAGCGACAAGGACCGCTGGATCGCCGAACAGATCGGCCCGACCCTGCGCGAAAAAGGCCTGTTGTTCGTCGGCCTCGACGTGATCGGTGAGCACCTGACCGAAATCAACGTCACCAGCCCGACCTGCATCCGCGAAATCGACAATGCCTTCGGCACCAACATCGGCGGCCTGTTGATGGATGCAATCGACAAGAAGCTGCAGGCGCGCAAGGGCTGATCAACGGTTGACGCCGCTGGCCACGGATCAAACCGTGCGCCACGGCGTCCCTTCGTCCGATCCGCAACAGAGCTTCGCCGTACATTGCGTTATCATGCGCCACCTGTAACACGACACGGATTTTGACATGCAGGCTGACGAGATGCTGAACCGCCAATGACATCCATGGCCAGAAACGACCTCCCCCTCGAGCTCGCCAATGTGGGTGTGCGTCCTGCCGATCGCCTGGGCTTTACCATGATGATCGCGGCGCTGATCCACCTCGCGGTGATCCTTGGCGTGGGTTTCACCTATGTAAAGCCGGAGCAGATCTCGCAGACCCTGGAAATCACCCTCGCCACGTTCAAAAGCGAAGAAAAGCCTAAACAGGCGGATTTTCTGGCACAGGACGATCAACAGGGCAGCGGCACTCTGGACAAGGCCGAAACGCTCAAGACCACCGAGCTGGCGCCGTATCAGGACACCAAGGTCAACAAGGTCACCCCGCCTCCGGCCAGCAAGCCGGTGGTCAAGCAGGAAGCGCCCAAGACCGCGGTCGCGACCACTGCGCCCAGCCAGCAGAAAACCGTGGCCAAACGCGATGAGGTCAAGCCCGAGCCAACCACCAAGGCCGCACCGACCTTTGACAGCGCGGAGCTGAGCAACGAAATTGCCAGCCTGGAAGCCGAACTGTCGACCGAGCAGCAGCTTTACGCCAAGCGCCCGAAGATCCACCGCCTCAATGCGGCCTCGACCATGCGCGACAAAGGTGCCTGGTACAAGGACGACTGGCGCAAGAAGGTCGAGCGGGTCGGAAACCTGAACTATCCTGAGGAAGCACGACGCAAGCAGATCTATGGCAATTTGCGACTTCTTGTGTCAATAAATCGGGACGGCTCGCTGTATGAAGTGCTGGTGCTTGAATCATCAGGGCAACCTTTGCTGGATCAGGCTGCACAACGAATCGTGCGTCTGGCAGCACCTTTTGCGCCGTTCACCGGCGATCTGGCAGACATCGACCGGCTGGAGATCATCCGCACCTGGAAATTTGCACGCGGCGACAAGCTGTCAAGCAATTGAATTTTTTGCCAACTGACACCCGACACGTACAAGTGTCAGTTGTCAGGCACGCAAGGCAACGCCAAACTAGGACTCATGAAAAAAGTCTCCCCGAGTTATCTAAAGCACCAGTTCCTGATCGCCATGCCCCACATGCACGACGAGAACTTTGCTCAGACCTTGACCTACGTTGTCGAGCACAACGCCAATGGCGCAATGGGGCTGGTGATCAACCGCCCGCAAAGCCTGACCCTGGCAGATGTACTCGAGCAACTGCGACCGGAGCTTCCTGCGCCCAAACGCTGCCAGGAAATCGCCATACATTCGGGCGGCCCGGTGCAAACCGATCGCGGCTTTGTCCTGCATCCCAGTGGACAGACGTTTCAGGCCACAGTCAATCTTCCCGGCGGGATTTCGCTGTCGACCTCGCAGGACGTGCTGTTTTCAATCGCCGATGGCTACGGGCCTGATCAAAATGTGATCACCCTCGGCTACGCGGGGTGGGACGCCGGCCAACTGGATGCGGAAATGGCTGACAACGCCTGGCTGACCTGCTCGTTTGACCCGGCCATCCTGTTCGATGTCGACAGTGAGCTGCGCCTCGATGCAGCAGCCAGACGCTTGGGCATCAATCTCAACCTCATATCGACCCAGGCAGGGCACGCTTGATGGCCGCTTTACGGCTGCTGCTGGGGATTGATTACGGCACCAAACAGATCGGCGTTGCGGTCGGTCAGGCCATTACCGGTCAGGCACGTGAACTCTGTACGCTCAAGGCGCAGAATGGCGTGCCGGACTGGGACAAGGTTCAGGCGCTGATCAACGAGTGGAAACCTGATGCGATCGTGGTGGGTCTGCCGTTGAACATGGACGGTACGCCCAGCGACATGAGCGCGCGCGCGGAAAAGTTTTCGCGCAAGCTCAACGGACGCTTTGGTGTAACCGTCTACACCCATGATGAACGCCTGACGACCTTCGAAGCCAAAGGCGAGCGCATGGCTCGCGGCGGCCAGAAAGGCAGCTATCGCGACAACCCGGTGGATGCCATTGCCGCTGCGCTGCTTCTGCAAGGCTGGCTGGACGAGCACCCCGAGCTGTTGAATGTGTGACTTTTTCTGCCTTTATCGCTTCGAGATACCCGGATTCCACGTTATCGCTTGAGCATCGCGCCACGGACCGACGCTGCCCGAGCCTCTAAGGAGCAACCATGAGCCTGCCCGATCCCGCCGAACTGATTCGTCAGATGGCCACTGACCTGAACGCTCACCTGAGCAAGCGCGGCATCAGCGACCCTCGTTTCATTGGTATCCGCACTGGCGGTGTATGGGTTGCCCAGGCGCTGCTCAAGGCACTGAACAACCCCGCTCCGCTCGGCACCCTGGACGTTTCGTTCTATCGCGATGACTTCAGCCAGAACGGCCTGCACCCTCAAGTGCGACCTTCGGACCTGCCGTTCGAAATAGAAGGGCAGCATCTGGTGCTGATCGACGACGTGCTGATGAGTGGTCGTACCGTCCGCGCCGCCCTCAATGAACTGTTCGACTACGGCCGCCCGGCCAGCGTTACGCTGGTCTGCCTGCTGGACCTGGACGCCGGTGAACTGCCGATCCGCCCGAATGTGGTTGGCGCGACTCTGTCGCTGGCACCCGATGAACGCATCAAGCTGTCCGGCCCAGAGCCGCTGGCGCTCGAACTTCAAGACCTCTCCACTGCCCTTTAAGAGTCCATTGCGATGACGCCTCTCGACGCCAAGCGCCCGCTGCAGCTCAACCATCAGGGCCAGCTGCGCCATTTTCTGTCTCTGGACGGCTTGCCCCGCGAGCTGCTTACCGAAATTCTCGACACCGCCGACTCGTTCCTTGAAGTCGGCGCACGGGCGGTGAAGAAGGTCCCGCTGTTGCGCGGCAAGACGGTGTGCAACGTGTTCTTCGAGAACTCCACCCGTACCCGTACCACCTTTGAACTGGCCGCGCAGCGACTGTCTGCCGACGTGATCACGCTGAACGTCTCGACCTCGTCCACCAGCAAGGGCGAAACGCTGTTCGATACCTTGCGCAACCTTGAGGCGATGGCCGCCGATATGTTCGTCGTGCGTCACGCAGACTCGGGTGCTGCGCACTTCATCGCCGAACACGTATGCCCGGACGTCGCGATCATCAACGGCGGCGATGGCCGTCACGCACACCCGACCCAGGGCATGCTCGACATGCTGACGATTCGTCGGCACAAGGGCGGCTTTGAAAACCTGTCGGTGGCTATCGTTGGCGACATCCTGCATTCACGGGTAGCACGCTCCAACATGCTCGCGCTCCAGGCGCTCGGCTGCCCGGACATCCGCGTGATAGGGCCGAAAACCCTGCTGCCGGTCGGCGTCGAACAATATGGGGTGAAGGTCTACACCGACCTCAACGAAGGCTTGAAGGACGTGGACGTGGTGATCATGCTGCGCCTGCAACGCGAACGCATGACCGGTGGGCTACTGCCCAGCGAAGGCGAGTTCTACCGCCTGTTCGGCCTGACCACCGCGCGCCTTGCGGCCGCGAAGCCGGATGCGATTGTCATGCACCCCGGCCCGATCAACCGCGGCGTGGAGATCGAATCGGCAGTGGCCGACGGCGCGCATTCGGTGATTCTCAATCAAGTGACCTACGGCATCGCAATCCGCATGGCAGTGCTGTCCATGGCCATGAGCGGGCAAAACGCACAACGCCAATTCGAACAGGAGAACGCCCAGTGAAGCTCAGCATCCTCGGCGCTCGCGTCATCGACCCGGTCAGCGGGATGGATCAGGTTACCGACCTGCATGTTGAAGCAGGCAAGCTCACCGCTATCGGTGCCGCTCCGGAGGGTTTCGAGCCCACCCAGACCATCGATGCTGCAGGACTGGTCGCAGCACCCGGTCTGGTCGACCTCAACGTGTCCCTGCGCGAGCCGGGCTACAGCCGCAAAGGCAGCATCGCCAGCGAAACCCGCGCGGCGGTGGCAGGCGGCGTGACCAGCCTGTGCTGCCCGCCGCAGACCAAACCGGTGCTCGACACCTCGGCGGTGGCCGAACTGATTCTGGACCGCGCCCGTGAAGCCGGTTTCAGCAAGGTGTTTCCTGTCGGCGCACTGAGCAAGGGCCTGGAAGGCGAACAACTGGCAGAGCTGATCGCCCTGCGCGACGCAGGCTGCGTGGCGTTCGGCAACGGTCTGAGCAGCTTCAGCAACACCCGTACGCTGTGCCGGGCGCTGGAATATGCGGCCACCTTCGACCTGACGGTGATTTTCAATTCGCAGGATCGTGATCTGGCCGAAGGCGGTCTGGCGCACGATGGCGCGACGGCGGCGTTTCTGGGTCTGGCGGGCATCCCCGAGACGGCCGAGACAGTGGCGCTGGCTCGCGACCTGTTGCTGGTCGAGCAAAGCGGTGTGCGCGCGCACTTCAGCCAGTTGACCAGTGCGCGTGGTGCGGCGCTGATTGCCCAGGCCCAGGCACGCGGTCTGCCGGTGACGGCGGATGTAGCGTTGTATCAGTTGATTCTGACTGACGAGGCGCTGATCGACTTCTCCAGCCTCTATCACGTCCAGCCGCCACTGCGCACTCGCGCCGACCGCGATGGTCTGCGTGAAGCGGTGAAGAGCGGTGTCATTCAGGCGATTTCAAGCCATCACCAGCCGCATGAGCGTGACGCCAAGCTGGCACCGTTTGGCGCTACGGAACCGGGCATCAGCAGCGTGGAGTTGCTGTTGCCGCTGGCCATGACGCTGGTGGATGACGGCCTGCTCGACATGCCGACCCTGATCGCTCGCCTGAGCAGCGGCCCGGCCGCCGCCTTGCGCCTGCCGGCCGGCAAGCTAAGTGCCGGTGCGCCAGCGGATATCGTGCTGTTCGACCCTGCCGCCTCGACGGTTGCAGGCGAGACCTGGCTGTCAAAAGGCGAAAACTGCCCCTTCATCGGCCACTGCCTGCCCGGCTCGATACGCTACACGCTGGTGGATGGACGGATCAGCTACAGCCGTTGAGCTTAAGGCCTCAGACTCTCGTTACCACGCTCCGCGTGGTGATGCCCTTCTGGACGCTCTGCGTCCGATCACGAATCTGTGGTGCCGCGCAGATTTGTGACGCGGAGCGTCACGAAAGGCATTCCCACGCTGGTGAACTGCCCCCCAAAAGTTGGACGGTTTTAGCTTGCCGCCTGAGCCCTGTACTTTACGGGGCTTTGGCCGTTGAG
>NZ_JAWHOP010000021.1:0-94577 GCF_032586995.1 Pseudomonas syringae group sp. J248-6
CGAGTTTTGCCTGCTCTGTATATTTACCCATGACGCCTCCAAAGGTTGCGTCCAACCTTCGGGGGTCATACCACTCCTGCGTGGGAATGCCTTGCGTGACGCTCTGCGTCACCGATCTGCGCCGCGCCGCTCAACCAGAACTTAAACCAGGTACTTGTTGAACCACCCCAATGTGCGGTCCCAGGCCAGTTTGGCCGCGGCTTCGTCATAACGCGGGGTGGAGTCATTGTGGAAGCCGTGGTTGGCGCCCGGATAGATGTACGTTTCGTACGTCGTGCCAGCCGCTTTCAGGGCTTTCTCGTACGCGGGCCATCCTTCGTTGATGCGGGTGTCCAGTTCGCCGTAGTGAATCATGACTGGCGCCTTGATCTTCACCACGTCTTCGGCGTTGGGCTGGCGGCCATAGAACGATACGGCAGCGCCCAGTTCCGGGTACGCCACGGCTGCAGCATTGGCCACGCCGCCGCCATAACAGAAACCGGTGATGCCGACCTTGCCGGTGCTCGCGTCATGCTTCATCAGCCACTCGATGGCAGCGAAGAAATCGTTCATGAGCTTTTCCGGGTTAACGGTCTGCTGGAGCTCCCGACCCTTGTCGTCATTGCCCGGATAGCCGCCAACCGAGGACAGGCCGTCAGGTGCCAGCGCGATGAAACCGGCTTTGGCCACACGGCGGGCAACGTCTTCGATATAGGGGTTCAAACCGCGGTTTTCATGCACCACGACCACTGCCGGTACTTTGCCGGTGGCTTTTGCCGGGCGTACCAGATAGCCACGAACCTGACCATGCCCCTTGGGTGAGGGGTAGGACACATACTCGGCAACGATATCCGGATCGGTGAATTCCACCTGTTCGGCCAGCGCGTAGTTGGGGCTGAGGGAAGCGAGCAGCGCGCTGGCGGTCAGGCCGCCGAAGGTGAACAGCGCAGCCCGATCGAGAAACTCGCGTCGATTGATCCGGCCGTGCGCGTAGTAGTCGTAAAGCTCAAGCAATTCAGGGGCAAAGTCTTTTGCAGTGAGACGTTCCATCAGTACGCTTCCTTCTGAATCATTCAGGGCTGCCTGCGTGTTGGCGGGCTGATGGGCGCAGCGCGATCAACACAATGTCCGGTCCCGATAGTATTTCCAGAACATCGGGATCGCTACTGCAAATTGAAGAAAAACCGCCATCCATTCCCGATCCGCGCCAGCGAGCCTGATGTGCAGGCCTGTGCCGGCTGCCAGCCGATCAGGAAAATCAGCCATCTGATTGCACTACTTGCCAACAGTGATGTCCATTTGACTCCTTCGGCACATGCCGCGGCGTTTGCGCTGTGCAAGCCAACATATTATCGAGCCGCCGTATCAAGCAGCGTCGGTTCAGGCCGACAACACATCATGATCTTCACCCCACGCTCATGGTCATATTCCACCTGCATTTCGAGATAACGTGATGATGACCCTCCCGACGGAAGACCGCACCCAGCTGTTCAAGGACACGGCTATCCAGTTCTGGAAACACATCACTCCGATCGTGTATGTCGCGCTGGGCATTCACTGTGTCTTGCTGGTGGTGTTCCTGGGGCTGGGCATGAAGGTCCTGTGGGTAGCGAACATCGTCAGCACGCTGCTCTACATCAACTGCCTTTACCTGATCCGCAGACAGCGCTATCGCCAGGCCGGACAGCTGATGTGTCTGGAAATCATCGGCCATGCACTGCTCGCGACATGGGAGTTGGGCTGGGAAAGCAACTTCAGCTTTTACCTGTTCTGCGTGATCCCGATCATTGCCTTTACTTTTCAACTGGTTGCGATCAGACGCATTGCCTACAGCCTGGCGATACTCCTGTCGCTGGTCGGATGCTTCGCCTTTCGCCGCCACATGGGGCAGGGATCCGGCCTTAGCCAGAACGTGCTTGATGCGTTCGGTATCGTCAACGTGCTGACGGCTACCGTCCTGTCGATTTATGCCACCGCACTCTCGGTACGTTTCACGTCGTCGATGCAACTGAGCCTGTTTCATATTGCCAACCGCGACAGCCTGACCAACCTTTATACGCGCAGGAGAGTGCTGCATCGCATACGCGAGCTGGAGGCAAGGCGTCAGGGGTTCTCGGCTTCACTGATCCTGCTCGACATCGACCATTTCAAACAGATCAATGATCTCCACGGACATGAGACCGGTGACGCGGTGTTGCAGCGGGTAGCCGAAGTCATCAGTTCAAGCGTGCGCAACAGCGATATGGCTGCCCGTTGGGGTGGTGAGGAGTTTCTGGTGCTGATGCCGGACACCGCGCCCGATGATGCACTGCGGGTGGCGGAGCGCATCTGGCGGCGTATCGCCGAAGAGGCCGGTCAGATCGATGAACGCAGCATTGCGGTCACCGCAACCCTTGCCATGGCAACCCTTGCCGCGGGCGAGACCTTTCAGATAACCCTCAATCGTGCCGACACGTCGCTTTATCTGGGCAAACAACAAGGCCGAAACCGGGTAATGATCGCCGGGTGAGGTGTTCATTCACCCAGTGCTCCATCAGCGTGTAGACTTTCGCGCTTTGAACAGAGGGCGCATTGCGTCGCGCTTCCTCATTGGCTATGTATCGATCAAGGCATGCTTATGGATTTGCGTCAGCTCGAAGCCTTCGCGGCGGTCATGTCGGCAGGCAGTGTCACTGCTGCCGGGAAAATGCTCGGCCGTTCTCAGCCATCGGTTACACGGGCCATTCAGGAGCTTGAGCAGGAATTGGGTTTTGCCTTGTTCGAGCGCAGCGGGCCGAAGGTCACGCCTACCCACAAGGCGTTCATGATGTATGGCGAAGTGGAGAGCGCGTTGCTGGGCGTACGGAATATCCGCCAACGTGCGCAGCATATTGCCCAGGAAGAAAATCACCAGATCAAGCTGGTAGCGATCTCGGCCCTGGCGGCTGGTTTGCTGCCCACGGCCTTGTCGCGCTTGCCTGAGCATCTGCGTCCACAGCAGATCCAGTTGCAGAGCATGTCCCCGGAGAATGTGGTTCAGGCGGTGTTGTCGAAAACCATGGACCTGGGCGCGGTAAGCCTGCCGCTGGAGCATCGCGGCCTGGAAATCCACTGGATCGGCGAAGCGCCTTGCGTGGCGGTATTGCCTGCCGATTCTGCGCTGGCCAGCCATGAAGTGCTGTCGATGGAGCTGCTGCGTCAGCAAACGCTGATCACCATGGCCAACCCGTATCGCTTTCGTCGACGCATCGACAAGGCGTTTCAGGACGCGGGCGGTCAGCCGCCGCGCATGCTTGACACCAATACATCCCTGATCGCCATGCAAATGGCCAGAGTCGGGCTGGGCATTGCGCTGGTCGATCCTTTCACCGCCATCGGCGTGCCGTTGCAAGGTGTGGTGGTCCGGCCAATCGCCTGCAACATCCCGTTTTTCTTCGGTCTGATTTCAGCCTTCGCCAGCCCGTTGTCCGATGTGGCAAGCGCGCTGATCGATGAGATTGCCGACAGCGCAAAAACCCTGTTGCCGGCAATGATCATGCACGAAGCCAGCGCGCACGATGCTCTGTTGCAGAGCATTTATGCCGAGTGAGCGAGAGGTGCAATGCGTGTCGTGACGCCCCACGGCACAGCACGCGAAGCTCGTTAAAATTCCATTCAGGAATATCAATATGCTTTTTTGCGCATTGCGAGAATAAAAAGCGCCTCTTACTATTCGAATTAAGCATTCAAAGGCTTAAAGAATTCATTTAATGCGACATTGGAATGATTCTTGAAGTGTTTGAGTCACCGCTTGGGCTTGTGGCCCGAACATTTTTTCGAGTACCGATCAATGTCAGATGTAAATGCACCCGCTGGTCTGGCGGCCCTGGAAGCTCGTTTGCAGCAGGATCTGGCCTGGCTGGACCTGCCTGCCAAGCCCTGGGTCAAAGCCAGGATGAGCGCCGGGCAGGCAGTGCTTGATGTGGCGATCATCGGCGGTGGCATGGCCGGTCTTGCTCTGGCCGCAGAACTGCGCAACCTCGGCGTGGCGGCGGTGATTTTCGATCAGTCCCCGGCCGGTTTCGAAGGCCCTTGGGCAACCACCGCGCGAATGGAAACCCTGCGTTCGCCAAAGCAACTGACCGGACCGGCGCTGGGGCTACCGGCGCTGACCTTCCGCGCCTGGTACGAAGCGCAATTCGGTATCGACGGCTGGGCATTACTGGACAAGATTCCACGCCTGCAATGGGCCGAATACTTGCGTTGGTATCGCAAGGTGCTGGCGCTGGACGTGCGCAACGAACACCGGGTTAGCCGGGTCGCACCCAGAGCGGACGGCCTGATCGAACTGGATATCGTGACGCCTGTGCAAACGCAATTCCTGCTGGCCCGGCATGTGGTGCTCGCCACGGGCCGTGACGGTCTGGGCGGCCCCTGGGTGCCGGATTTTGCCCGGCAGTTGCCGGAGCATTTGTGGACGCATTCGGCGGCGGGCCTGCAGGATGGCTGGTTCACCGGTAAACGTGTGGCAGTCATCGGTGGTGGCGCATCGGCCATGGACAGCGCCGCCACTGCGCTTGAAGCGGGCGCAACGCGGGTTGACCTGCTCATCCGGCGCGCCGAGCTGCCTCGCATCAACAAAGGCAAGGGGGTCGGTAACCCGGGCATGGTTCACGGTTATTGGCGCCTGCCGGATATCTGGAAATGGCGCATTCGTCACTACCTGAACACCCAGCAAGTGCCACCGCCACGCGGCAGTACGCTCAGAGTGTCTGGTTCGGGCAAAGCCCGCTTCATGCTCGACAGCCCGGTGCTTTCAGTCGAACAGAATCCGGCTGGCGGCGTGTGGCTGAACACGCCCACAGCGCGTATCGAGGCCGATTTTGTGGTGTTTGCCACCGGGTTTCGTACTGACTTCCGCCTGCGCCCTGAATTTGCCCCGTTTTCTTCGCAGATTCGCGTCTGGCAGGATCGTTTCGACGCGCCGCAAGGTGAAACCGATAGCGAACTGGCGGTGCTGCCGGATCTGGGCAATTGCTTCGAGTTTCTGGAAAAGACCCCCGGCGCCTGTCCGGGGCTGAACCATATCCACTGCTTCAGTTACCCGGCAGCGCTGAGCTATGGCGCAGTATCCGGGGATATTCCTGCCATCAGCGAAGGCTCCAAACGTCTGGCCCATGCCTTGGTCGGACAGCTGTTCAATGAGGACATCGCGCTGCATTTCGACACCATGCTCGATTACGCCGAGCCAGAGCTGCTGGGCGATGAGTGGGTGGCCAGCCAGCCAACCGCCGAAGAGCTACGCCAATGATCGGCTGGGCGCTGCGCAGGCTCACTCAGTCGTTGCTGGTCATTATGCTGATGACCGTGGTGGTGTTCGTCGGCCTCAATGCCATTGGTAATCCGATGGATATTCTGGTGGGTGAAGACCTCAATCAGGCCGAGCGTCTGCAGGCCATCGCGCATTTGGGGCTGGACCAGCCGCTGTGGCAGCAGTACCTGATTTTTCTCAAGGGTGCGGTTCACGGCAATCTGGGGCAAAGTTTTGTGTACCACGAAGATGCCATGCGCCTGATTCTGCAGCGCTTGCCCGCGACCTTTGAGTTGGCGTTCAGCGCCCTGTTTCTGGCTGTGGTCATCGGTGTGCCGCTGGGCATGTTCGCCGGTATGTACCCCGAGCACCCGCTGTCCCGGCTGATGATGGCCGCCAGCATCGTCGGCTTTTCGCTGCCGGCGTTCTGGGTGGCATTGATGATGATCATGCTGTTCTCGATCACGCTGGGTTGGTTGCCGGCCAGTGGCCGGGGCGAAACCCGCGAATGGCTGGGCGTGCAATGGTCATGGCTGACGCTGGACGGTTTGCAACATCTGTTACTGCCTGCGCTGAACCTGGCGCTGTTCAAGATTTCCCTGGTGCTGCGCCTGACCCGTGCCGGAGTGCGCGAGGTGCTGCCTCAGGAGTTCGTCAAATTCGCCCGGGCCAAGGGCCTGTCGCCGATGCGTGTGATGTGCATGCACGTCATGCGCAACACCATGATCCCGGTGGTGACGGTGCTGGCCATGGAACTGGGCTCGACCATCGCCTACGCCGTGGTAACCGAGAGCATTTTTGCCTGGCCCGGTGCGGGCAAGTTGATCCTCGACAGCATCAACATGCTTGATCGCCCGGTGGTGGTCGCTTACCTGATGGTGGTCGTGGTGATTTTCGTAGTGCTCAACCTGATCGTTGACGGCCTGTATTACCTGCTGGACCCACGCGTACGCATCGAGGCGTCCCGATGAATGTCATTGAAAAAGCCCCGATCGGCAGCACGCTGTTGCAGGCCCAGTCACCCTGGCGACGAGTGTTGGCCGAGTTCTTCAGCTCACCGACTGCGGTGACAGGCCTGATGGTCCTGTTGATCATCGTGCTGGTGGCTGTCTTGGCGCCGTGGATTGTGGTGCAGAACCCCTACGACCTGATGCAGCTCAACGTCATGGACGCGCGCATGCCGCCTGGCAGCCTCAATGGGGACAGCGGTTACACCTATTGGCTGGGTACCGACGGGCAGGGCCGCGATCTGGTCTCGGCGATTATCTATGGCCTGCGCATCAGCCTGTGGGTCGGCATTGGCTCGGCGTTGATTGCGGCAGTGATCGGCACGTTGTTGGGGCTTGTATCTGCGTATGTAGGCGGCTGGGTCGATGCCTTGCTGATGCGTCTGGTCGACTTGCTGCTGTCATTCCCGGTCATTCTCATGGCGCTGATGATTCTCGCCTGGCTGGGCAAGGGCGTCGGCAACGTGATGCTCACCCTGATAGTGCTCGAATGGGCCTATTACGCCCGCACAGCGCGCGGTCAGGCGCTGACCGAAAGCCGCCGTGAATACGTTGATGCAGCGCGCGGGCAGGGCGTTGGTCCGCTACGCATTGTGATCGGCCACATTCTGCCCAACTGCCTGCCGCCGCTGATCGTGATCGGCGCGCTGCAAATCGCCCGCGCCATTACCCTGGAAGCGACCCTGTCGTTTCTCGGTCTGGGTGTGCCGGTGACCGAGCCGTCACTGGGGCTGCTGATTGCCAACGGCTTTCAGTACATGCTCAGCAATGAATACTGGATCAGCCTGTTTCCGGGGCTGGCGCTGTTGATCACCATTGTGGCGATCAATCTGGTCGGTGACCGTCTGCGTGATGTTCTCAACCCGAGGTTGCAGCGATGAGCCTGCCTGAAGTGTCAGCACAGCCAACCCTTGATGTGCGAGGGCTGTGCACCTCGTTCCATACCCGCGCAGGCGTGCTGCCGGCGGTGCGTGATGTGTCCTTGAGCGTGCAGCCGGGGCGTATTCTCGGCCTGGTCGGTGAGTCGGGTTCGGGTAAATCGGTCACCGGGTTTTCGATCCTCGGTCTTGTCGATGAGCCGGGGCGCATCAGTAGCGGGCAGGTGCTGTTCAAAGGACGTGATCTGACCAAACTGTCTGCCTCGCAACTGCGCGGTATTCAGGGCAATCGGGTGGCGATGATTTTTCAGGACCCGATGATGACCCTCAACCCGGTGCTGCGGGTCGACACGCAAATGGTCGAAGCGGTGCGCGCGCATAGCCCGCTCGGCAGGCGCGAGGCCCGCGAGCATGCCAGTCGTACTCTGGCGCTGATGGGCATCGCCAGCCCTGAAGAGCGCCTGCGCGCCTATCCGCATCAACTGTCTGGCGGCATGCGCCAGCGGGTGGCGATCGCCATCGCGCTGCTGCACGCCCCGGACCTGATCATTGCCGATGAGCCAACCACTGCGCTGGACGTCACCATTCAGGCGCAAATCCTCAGCGAGGTGCAGAAGCTGGTACGTGAGCAGGGCACCTCACTGATCTGGATCACCCATGATCTTTCCGTGATCGCCGGGCTGGCTGATGACGTGGCAGTGATGTACGCCGGACGTATTGTCGAACAAGGCCCGGTCGCCGAGGTGCTGGATCGCCCGCAACATCCTTATACACAGGGGCTGATCGACAGCCTGCCAAGTCGCAACAAGCGTGGCCAGCGCCTGCGTCAGATACCCGGCATGGCGCCGGACCTGCTGTCGATGCCTGCCGGCTGCGCCTTTGCGGCGCGCTGCTCCAGAGCGTCGCAGATATGTGTACAGACCGACCCCGAACCCCACGAGGCGGGACCGGGCCAGACGGTTCGCTGCTTTCATCCGGGAGCTGCCGATGCCCAGTGATCTGATTCCCCTTATCGAGCTGCACCAGGTCAGCAAGATCTTCGGCAAACCAGTGGCTGAACACTCTCTTCAAGGACTGCTGCAGCGACTGCACCTGACCCGTCCGAAACCGGTGACCCATGCGGTGGACCGAGTCGACCTGCGGATAATGCGTGGCGAGGTGGTCGGGCTGGTGGGCGAGTCGGGCTGTGGCAAATCGACCCTTGGGCGCATGGTCGCCGGGCTGCTGCCGGTCTCGTCAGGTATCGCATCGGTGGACGGCAAGCCGCTCGACAGCCTGACGACGCAGGAGCGCAAGGCGCTGCGCCTGAAAGTGCAGATGATTTTTCAGGACCCGTCGTCAAGCCTTAACCCGCGCCTGCGGGTCGACCGTATCGTCGGGGAGGGCGCGCTGCTGCATGGCCTGACCGACCGTAAAGGGGCCGATGATTACGTCAGTGCCCAGTTGCAACGTGCCGGGCTCAGCCCGCAGTTGCGCCAGCGCTATCCGCATCAATTCAGCGGCGGTCAGCGTCAGCGCATCGGCATTGCCCGTGCGCTGGCGGTGCAACCGGAACTGCTGGTGTGCGACGAGTCGGTGGCGGCTCTGGACGTGTCGATTCAGGCGCAGATTCTCAACCTGTTCATGGACCTGCGCGACGAACTGGGGCTGACCTATCTGTTTATCAGCCATGACCTGGGCGTGGTCGAGCACCTCTGCGACCGCGTGGTCGTGATGTACCTGGGGCGGGTGGTCGAGACCGCATCGGTCGATGACCTGTTTGCGCGTGCCAATCACCCGTATACCCAGGCCCTGCTGGCGCAGATCCCGCGCTTTGATATTCGCAGTACCCGTTATGACGCGATCCAAGGGGAAATCCCCAGCCCGCTGAACCCGCCAACCGGGTGTCATTTCCACCCTCGCTGTCCGCACGCCATGGCGCGCTGTCGCGAGGAAGTTCCAGCGCTGAGGGAGGTTTCGCCGAACCACCAGAGCGCGTGCCATCTGAATGATCAACGCTGAACGAGCGCCTGAAGCTCGTCACCCTCTGCCATTGCGTACAAGGAATCACCCATGAAACCACTCGTTCGTTCGTTGTTAGCGTCGGCCCTCGTTCTGGCCGCTGGCAGTGTCTCGGCGCAGGACTTGCGTATCGGTTATGCCGACCCGGTATCGTCGCTCGATCCTCAGCTCAACAACTATGCCGGCGACCGCTCGGTGGCGCTGCATGCCTTTGAATCGCTGGTCAGCCGCCGCGATGACAAGACTCTGCCGGGCCTCGCCAAGAGCTGGAAGGTCGTCGACGACACCACCTGGGAATTTGCCCTGCGCGATGACGTGAAATGGCAGGACGGTACGCCGCTGACCGCCGACGATCTGGTGTTCTCCTTCGAGCGCGCCCGCAGCGTGCCCGGCAGCGTCGCGTCTTACGCAGGTGCCATGCGCACCGTTGAATCGGTCAAGGCCAAGGATGAGCACACGCTGATCATCAAGACCCGTCTGCCCAATGCCAACCTGCTGCCGGACGTCGATTCGATCTACATTGTCAGCCGCCATGCAGGTGCGACCGCCAGCAGCGCCGATTACAACTCGGGCAAGGCCATGATCGGCACCGGTCCTTACCGGTTTGTCTCGTTCGTGCCTGGTGATCGCACGATCTTTGCCCGCAACGACAGCTACTGGGGCGCGAAACCAACCTGGGACAAGGTTGATTTTCGTTTCATTGCCAACGCTGCCAACCGTACTGCTGCATTGCTGGCGGGTGATGTAGACGTGATCGACAAGGTGTCGCCCACCGATGTGGAGCGTCTGCGCAAAACGCCGAATGTCAATGTTTTCGCCTATCAGGGCTTGCGTGCGCTGATCATTCAACCGAGCTTCCGTGCCGGACCGAATGAGTTCATTCGTGACAACGCAGGCAAGCCGCTGGCCGAAAACCCGTTGCTGGATGTGCGGGTGCGCAAGGCGCTGTCCCTGGCGATCAACCGCCCGGCCATCAATGAACGCATCATGCAAGGCACCGTCACCGAGGCCAATCAATGGATGCCGGCCAATACGTTCGGTTACAACCCGCAGATCAAGAACATTCCCTATGACGTCAAACAGGCCAAGGATCTGCTGGCGCAGGCAGGATTTCCCGAAGGCTTCCAACTGACTGTGCATGTGCCAGGCGACCGTTATCCGCAGGCACCGGAGGTCATGCAGGCGGTGGCGCAATTCTGGACGCGGATCGGCGTCAAGGTCCAGCTGGAGGTATTGCCGTGGGCTGTGTACGCGGGCAAGGCCAACAAGAATGAACTGGCGATCAGTGTGATTGCCTGGGGCAACGGGACTGGCGAAGCGGCATATGCCCTGACCAACATTCTGACCACGGTCGACAGCACCAAGGGGCAGGGCGCGTCCAACTGGGGGCATTACAGCAATTCGCTGGTAGACAAGGCTCTGGCTGATTCGACCGCCGAATTCGACGAGGCCAAACGGCGCAAGATTCTTCAGGACTCGGTCCAGGTGGTCAGCGACGATGTCGGCATCATCCCGCTGTTCCACTACCAGAACATCTGGGCGGCGCGCAAAGGCCTGAAGGTAGAGCCGCTGGTCAGTGACCGCACGGCGGCAACCATGGTTACCGAACAGCCTTGATCTCCTTTCATTCCTGCGCAGCTTCTTGAAGCGACTGCGCGCATGCAACCACAGCATTGCAGGACCTGTCATGACATCGACCACTGAACATTCAACGCCTCCGGACACTCTCGATAGCCTTTTGGGCATTGCGCCGGGCAGTCCGCTGCACACAGTTCGACACGCGCGGGACAAGGTCGCACTGGCCACCCAGGGTAGCCAGGATTTGTTTTTTGCTCCGACGCTGGAGCACAACCTGTCTTTGAACGAGCGCCTCTGGGTTGCTTATTACGCGACCCTGCTGAGCCTGCAACCGACCCTCAGCGAGCATTATCTTTCGCAATTACAGGCGACTGGAGCGCAGGCAAGCGTACTGGCCGATGTGAGCGCCAGCCGAATCGACCTGCTGGAGAGCCCGCGCCTGGCTGCGATCCTGCGTTTTACCCGCACCTTGATCGAGTCTCCGGTACACGGCGATCAAAGCGCGTTGCAGGCGCTGCAACATCAGGGCCTGAGCACCGCTGAAATCGTAGTGCTGGCACAACTGATCGCATTCCTGTCCTATCAAGTGCGTCTGGCCGCAGGGCTGGATGCGTTAAAGTCTGCCGGAGCAGCCTGATGAGCGAACTCATAGAAATTGAAGGTTTCACCAATCAAGTACTGGGCTGGAAAGCCTGGCTGCCACCCGTGGACCTGAACCGCGCGACCGCCGGGCAGGTTGCGGTGCTTGAAGAAAGCCATCCTCAGGCCAAGACCTCGGATTATTACCTGACCCTGGCACATCACCCAGACATCCTTCGCCAGCGTTCACAGGCGTTCAACGCGATCATGTACGCACCGGGTGGCTTGTCGCGCGCCGAACGGGAACTGGCGAGCACCGTTGTGTCGCGAATCAACCGCTGCGTCTATTGCGCGTCAGTGCATGCGCAACGCTTCGAACAACTGGCCAAGCGCAATGATGTCATCGCCCAGGTATTTGCCGACCCCCATACGGCAGGTACGACCGCACGTGAAAAAGCCATCGTGCAGTTCGCCATCGACCTGACGCTCGAACCGGCCTCGCTCAACGCCGGGCACATCAATGCACTGCGCGAGCAAGGGTTGGATGATGCGCAGGTGCTGGACCTGATTCACGCCATCTCGATATTTGCCTGGGCCAATCGGCTCATGCTCAATCTGGGAGAACCGGTGTTTCCCGAGGTTTAAAGCCTGCGGTGTTCTCAATCGCTGCCGCGCTTCAGTAATGGCCGGGGCGAAGTCTGGCCCGGTCGTTGCAGGTTCGCTGCACAAGTGAATAAGCGACCTGGTCACGATTGAGGTAATGGAATGCTGATAGCGCACATTTCTGACACGCATGTACGGCCCAGAGGGCTGCTTTATCAAGGCGTTGTCGATTCGAATGCAATGCTGGCGGCTGCCGTCGACACGATAAACGCCCTGGATCCGCCGCCTGATCTGATTCTGTTCAGCGGTGATCTGGTGGACGAGGGGCGGCCCGAGGAGTACGCAATGGCCCGAGAGCTGCTGCAGCCGCTGCGCCAGAGGCTTTTGATGATACCGGGCAACCATGATCATCGGCAGAACCTGCGTAATGCCTTCCCGGAGCACAATTACTTCATCAATGAGGAAAACTGCAGCTTCGTCGACTCGGGTTGCGCGCCGATGCGCATCATCGGACTGGATATCAGCGTGCCCGAACAGCACCACGGCGATATGACCGATACTGCCACCCAATGGCTGGATCGCACACTGGCGCTGGAGCCTGACAAACCGACGCTGATCATGATGCACCAGCCGCCGTTTTCGAGTGGCATCCACTATATCGACGCCTATCGCTGTGAAAGAGGCGAGCGGCTGGCCGAGGTTGTCTCCAGATACCCGGCTGTCGAGAGAATCGTTTGCGGTCATATTCACCGTTTCATGCAGCTGCGCTTTGGCGGCACGCTGATGTGTACGGCACCGAGCACAACGACGGCCATTGCCTTGCAACTGCACCCGGAGGCTGCCGACGCTTCCTATGTCGAGCCTCCAGCGCTGCTGCTGCACCACTGGAAGGCCGACACTGGTCTGATTACCCACTGGGTGCCAATAGGCCGTTTCGAAGGGCCTTTTGACTTCGCTTGAACCGACGTATCAGCCTGGCAGCCAGACGCTGTCAGGCCACTTGTTCCTTGGCCAGATTGACCAGAATGATGCCCGCGATGATCAGGCCGATACCGCTCACGGCCATTAACGTGGGCACCTGTTGATAGCGAAACGCGGCAATGACAGTGATCAGCGTAATGCCCAACCCTGACCACATGGAGGTGATCAGGGACATGGGCAAGTCCCGTTGTGCATACCCCAGGCAGACGATTCCGAGCCCATAGCCCGCGATAGAGGCAATAACCGGGACCCAGCGGGTGAAGCCGTTACTTTCTTTCAGTGCTATGGTCGCCACTGTTTCAGCGACAATTCCTGCAAGCAGGAACAAATAGGCTTTTATGAGCATGGCGGCAGATCGCTTTTCAGGCATTCAGGAAGGGAGAGAAATGATGCGGTCGGCGTAAAACCCGTTGAACGGGGTGCGCAAGGACACCGAGTAAGCGCCGGTCGATTGGAATTCCAGCCAGTCGCTTTCCCTGATATCGCTGGCGAGCGTGTAGGGAAAGGCCAGGCGATCCATGCTGTCGCAGGTGGGGCCGAAGATATTGAACGTGTTTTCCGCTGCACCGGTGTAAGGGGTGCCGTCTCGCCACACGCGTGCGGGAAATTGCAGCCACTGCTGGGCTGAGAGCAAACCGCCAAAAATACCGGCACCACAAAAAACACTGTGTTCGCGTCTTGAAAGCACCCGTGCAAATAGCGACATGCCGCCGTAGACCAGGCCACGACCCGCTTCGCAGATCAGGTTCAGGTCCTTCAGTGTCGGGCTGGTCTGGATATGCTCGCAGACTCTGCCAACCAGGTCTGGCGTATTGCCCATGGAGTTCAGGTAATTGCCCGGAAACCCGCCACCGATATCCAGGTGCCTGACGTGCTCGGCGGTGTCGCGCACAATGGCATCGGCGTCATTGAGGGCAGCGAGCCACGGGCCGTCTTCAATGGCTTGCGAACCGACATGGAATGACAGCCCGAGTGACCAGTCAGTGCTGGACGCCACTTGATGCACCAGTTGCGTCGCTAACACCGGACTTGCCCCGAATTTTCCTCTGAGATCATAAACCGCCGTCGACTCGGAGGATGCGTAGCGCACGAACAGGCTGATCGTGCTGTCGCGCTCGGGCAACACGTCCCGCAACTTCGAGAGTTCCTCCTCACTGTCGAGCACAAATGAACGCACGCCATACCGATAGTAGGCCTCGTGCAGGCAATGGCGGGACTTCACTGGGTTCATCAGGTATTGAACTGCGTTGGGCAGCGTGTTGTGTACCGTCTGCACCTCTGCAAGCGACGCCACGTCAAAATGATTGATACCGCCCTGGCTCAAGGCTTCAAGTACCTGCACAAGTGGATTGGCCTTCATTGCATACAGCACGGTACCTGGAAAACAGCCACTGAATTGCTGCGCATTCCGAGTGATCCAGCGCGGGTCAACGGTATAGAAGGTGTCGTTAGTGTCGTCGGCTAATTGTGCAAGAAGTGTGTCCACGTTGAACTTCCCTGGCTTCGAAGTGTGAGCAGAGTTTGAGCAAGCTTCGTGCCACTGCTTTATCAGGCGGCTGAACAAACTTAACGGCAGTGATCTAATAAACATGTATACAAGACGATAAGCCAAAACAGTGCGATTTCGACGCTATTGAGTCGGCGTGGTGCAGTTGCTTACGTGCCCTGAAATAATAAACATGGATAGCACTTTGCTACTTTTAAAAGTGGCTTATACATAATTCGATACATATATTAAAGTTGTCATATTTCGAAGGTTTACGAAAAAAAGTCAGTGAATTTAAAAGCTTGCTGATCTTTCGGTCACGCTTCAGACCGGCGTTGGCGATTATCTGGCACCTTGCCAATACACGATGATCAATAACGGTGGCACGCCACTTGCTGGGTACAACATCGTGAAGTAATGGGGCTTGTTCCATTGCGTCAGCGCTCGCGTTAACGACGACGAAGTAATTCATGGTCATGGATCAGGCAGGGGGTTGCTCGGCAAGCCGAATAGCAGCCCCAATGAAGTCACCGTTATCGAGTGGAAGGTGTACATGGATTTTCGTGCTTTTTATTCAGGCAACGCCCTGCAGTTTCTGGCCTCGCGCCAACTTGCTTTTTCCGAACTGGAAGAGGTTGTAAAACGCCAGTATGCCGATGCACAACTGGCGCTGATCAGCAGCTCTCCCGTACATGGCATCGCTAATGCGGCCAGTGATATAGACCTGATATGTGTGACTGATGATCGGCAGTCCGATCAATCGATGGCCTCGCAGATTTACCACAATGAACACCATATGGAAGTGGTGGCATTTGCCCGCGAAGAAGTTCACAACGCGTTCTCCCAACTGGCGACGGACGCACACAAAACTACCGCACAGAAACTCGTTGCGTTCAAGCAGTGGGACAAGCAGCAGGCGGTATCGCGAAAGTACCTGGAGCGCTTGGTCTGCGCGGTTTCGACCGATCAGTCGCTTCCTTATCTGGACAGTCAGAAGGACTTGAGTTCGATCTGGTCGGTGGCAGCGTTCGATGACTTCCGCCAGAGCGCCTGCTTTTCAGTGCTGGCCTGGCGCAGTGGCGAATACCGCGCGGCCGCCGCCTATGCCTGCAACGCCGCACTGTTTCTGATGAACGCGACGCTGGCCAGCCACGGCTGGGTCAACTCCAATCGCAAGTGGACACTCCTGCGATGGGACCGCGCGCTCAACAGGTACGGCATGCTGAATGACGACGGCCTTGCCCGTGCCATCGGGCAGCTGTGGCAACGCGCCTATCCTGCCTGCCGCAATGGATTGCAGGGGGCAGGCCTCATGCAATTGTGTGAATTGACCCAGCTCGCCGAGCAAACCTTTGCCTGCGAAGCGGACTATGCCGCGTTAAAACCAGGTATCGAGCGTTCCGCCGCCAGTGCGTTTTTGCCGGGGGTCGACTTTGTGCTCACCGACGATCAACAGGCGACGCTATTGGTACGTGTGGATGTGCCAGAGCTATCCAGCACCCGCCCGATCGATCTTGCCGAGCAATCCCCCGAGGCTGCCGCCTGTCTTCTGCGCGCTGCGCGTGCCGGACTCGTCAGCTTCTCACTCAAGGATCACAACCCGATGCAGGGAGCACACGCATGAGTGCAATTTCAGCACAGGCCGCCGGTCGCCAGTGGTTTCCCCGGCTGAGTGGCGGCTATGTATACCCGGCAGGGCCTTACGCGCAAAAGCTGATATCGGTGGCCTGGTTGCTGATGACCGAGCTTGAAGCCTATCTGGAAGACCTCGAAGGCGCAGCGAACGAGCCTCAAGTGGTGGATGCGCTGAGAATCAAGCTGGCTGAATTGATGGTCGACATTGACTGCCGACTCGCCGGTGCCGACACCCCGAACGAGTTACACCAGTTCGCCTTGTTCAGTGAATACGGGCTCACAGACGTCATTGCTCACTCCGGGCCAGTCGCCGTCGAATGGCTGGGCGTCCCCACGGATACCGATGCCGACCGGATTGATGAGGCAAGCCGGTTGATCGAGCTGTTCAAGGAAGTTCTGCAAGCCTTTCCCGGAAAGCTGTTCAACCCGTTGCTGCCGGGCACTCAGGGCCAGGTCCTGCGGACCCTGCGTGACTGGGACCGCTCCTGCCGACTGGCAGGACGCGATGCTGCCTTTCTGGCTCCTTTGATGAGGTCTCTATGAACAGTCATGTCATGACCGCGCCTGCAGTGCCGGTGCGCAAATCATCGTTTGTCGAGCGTTACGGGGCGGTATTCGGCCGTGAGCAAGGCCTGATGCTGCGAATGGCAGGGCTTACCGCAGCCGAGTACTCGGCCCAGGGTTCGTGGATAACCGACGATACCGGTCGGCGCTGGCTGGACTTTGGATCGTTCGGCCTGCATCTGCTGGGCCATCGGCACCCGGAGGTGGTCGCTGCTCTAACGCGGCAGGTGACGTCGCTGGGCCTTTCCAGCCGGATATTGGCCAACGAACCCAGCCTCAGTGCGGCTGAGCGCCTGGTGGCCAGTGTCGGTCGGCCAGGTAATGGCGTGCTGTACGGCAACAGCGGTTCGGAGGTCATCGAAGCGGCGCTCAAACTGGTGCGCATGCAGACCGGCAAGCGGCGAATCATCGCTTTGACTCATGCTTATCACGGGCGTACCAGCGGCGCGCTGGCGGTCAGCTATGGCTACAGGGGCCACGCCTCGCTGATGCATGCCGAAGATGTGGTGTTCATCAATGCCGGTGATCTGGACGCTGCACGCAAGTCACTGGCAGAAGGCGATATTGCTGCGGTCATCGCCGAGCCTGTTCAGGGAGAGGGCGGAATCAGGCCGGTGGACCTGAGCTTTCTGGGAGAACTTGCCGGGCTATGTCGCGAGCATGACGCGTTCATGATTCATGACGAGATTCAATCAGGCCTGGGGCGCAGCGGGTCGCTGGTCTGCGGAGCGCCAGCCGACATCATCGTGTTCGGCAAAACCCTGGGCGGCGGCGTGTTCCCGGTGGCCGCCGCCATTTACGACAGCAGCCGGTTCGGCGCACCCGCGCGTGATCCGGTTGTGCATGCCTCGTCCTATGCGGGCAGCGCCCTGGCCGGGGCAGTGGTCAACGCGGTGCTCGACGTGGTTAGCAATCCCGCATTCTGCGAACGCGTCAATGAGCTGGGGCAAGTGGCCATGGAAATCCTGCGCAAACGTCTGCAGGACTGCCCGGCGGTGGCTGAAGTACGCGGTAGCGGCCTGATGATCGGTGTGGAGTTCACTTCCAGTAACTATGTGGCGCAGACCCTGATCGAGGCCGCACACCGCAATGTGCTGCTGGCTTTCTGCCTGAGCGCAACCCGGGTACTGCGGGTTTATCCCGACGCGACCATCACCCGGGACGACCTCGAACAGGGCATCAACAGTTTCTGTGATGCCGTCGACGCGGCCTATCGTTCCATCCAATGACGGAGAGTTCCTATGCCTGATGTATCAACCAGCGTGCTTCTTGGTGACTTCGAGCCTGGCGAAGTGTGGCCGATCCTCTCGGACTTCGCCCGCTATCCCGACTTCATGAGTGATGTGCTGGAGGTGATCGTTCACCCCCGGCAGAGTGAATATGTCTCCAGTACGTGGCGAGTATTGATTAACGGCAGCGAGCTGACCTGGACCGAGCAGGACTGGCTGGTGACGAACGAGCGCATCGAGTTCAAACAGACCGATGGCGACCTTGAGGTCTGGTACGGCGAGTGGCTGCTGATACAACGCGCCGATGGCTTGCATGTGGACCTGAATGTCACCTTCGACCTTGGCATCCCATCGCTGGCCGAGGTTTTGCACCCCATTGGTGAACGCGCGATTCGCGCCAATAACATCCAGATGCTCGACGGTATACGCAATCAATTGCTCGCTTGCCGTCATCAGCGGGTTGCGGCAGGGGGCTGTTGATATGCGTTCGACACTGATCATCACCGGTGCCAGCGGCGCACTGGGCTCCTGGTTCGTGCGCGACTGGCTCAGTCAGCATCCGGAGTCGCATGTCATAGCCTTGTGTCGTTCCGGGCAAGCTGCCAGTCGCTGCCTGCAAGACCTGCCGGCGGACAGCCGCTCGCGGCTTGAGTGCCGGATCGCCGACCTTACAGATGCCGCTTCCCTGAATGCGCTGGCGGACACCATGCCAGCCATCGAGAGCGCCACGGCGGTCCACCTCGCTGCCGATGTGGCCTGGGACAAGACGTTCGAAGAGATGCATGAGCTGAATGTCGAAGGTGCGCAGCTGTTCTGCGGTTTTGTCCAGAAACTGGTGCGCAAGCCGCACTTCATCTATGTGTCCACGGCTTTCACGCAGTGTGAGGGATGGACCTATCGCAACGGTTATGAGGAAAGCAAGGCCGCTGCCGAGCGGGGGTTACGCGAAACCTTCGGCAGACAAATGCCGATTTCCGTGTTCAGTTGCAGCCTGGTCATCGGCGCTACCAGCGACGGCGCAATCAGCCGTTTTCATGGGCTGTATCCGTTGATCCGCTTCATCAATTCCTTTTCACCGCCGTTTCTGGTCGGCAACCGCGAAGGGCTGTTTGACCTGGTGCCTATCGACTGGGTGGTCGACGAATTGATCCACCTGGTCAGTCATTGCGTTGCAGGTGGCGACGCGCGCGAGGTTGTGGCGTCGGCAGGAGATACGCGCCTGCCTTATGAGCAGGTAATCCGCATCATCGAGTCGCGTGTCGACCATGCGCGACAGGAAGCGGGCGTGGCACCGTTGACGCCGGCACCGATCCTGCGCAGTCGGCAATGGGCGTTCCTCAAGCGCTCGTTGGTTGCATGGCGGCCGGAGGGTATTTCAACCCGGGATTTCCGCTATTTCGAGCGCCTGTTACAGATCTATGGCGTGTACGCCGAAAGCGATCTGGTCAGACCCCCGTTGAATGTCCGGCACCCGGCACCCAGCGCAGAAATATTTTTACCCAGAGCGGTGGATTACTGGCTGGCTCATGCGCCCGATGCGCGGCTCACCCTGGACAAGCTTGTCGCGAAATCAGCGGCAATGCACGGTTAGCAGGCCCTTTCAACGATTGAACGGGAGACGAAAGATGGAAGACACAATCGAACTCGACACGATGGACAGTGGCGCTTACGACCGACGCTCCGAGCGCGCTACGCTGGCACGTGACAACCTGTCACTGACCTCGGATCTCAAGCAACTCAGCAATTGGCGGCAGGCATTGCAGATAGGCGTGCAGTGGGCGGTGATCGTCGCCGCAGTCACGCTGGCTGAAGTCAGCGATTCGACTCTGGTTTGCATTATCGCCGTAGTCGTCATTGCGACGCGACAGCACGCGTTGCTGGTGCTCATGCACGACGCGGCGCATTTGCTGATCAGCCGTGACAAGCGGCGTAACGACCTGATCTCCAACGTCTTTCTGACGTTCCCTTTGACATTGAGCACGTCACGTTATCGGGCTCACCATATTGCCCATCACAAGCACCTTAATACGCCGACCGACCCGGACTACGCCGATGCGTTCGCACCGCCAAGTTCGGGGTTGTTCTGGCAGGCCTTGCTGCGCGACATCAGCGGGTTGTCGACCCTGCAATCGTTACGCACGATGGACAGTTTCAGCGTGATCGGGCTTTTCACCAGCCCTTCGCCCGCGACGCGCACCGAGCGCTATCAGGCTTTGGCTTTTTATGCCTGTGCAGTGCTGCTCATCAGCGCTTTCAGTGTCTGGCCGGGCGTGCTGTTGTACTGGCTGGCACCGCTGGTGTTCTTTCTTCCGCCGATTCTGCGCATTCGCAGTCTGTCGGAGCATGCCGGGCTCTCGACCCGGAGCGTGAAGCGCGATGCACGCAGCGTCAGTCCGGGCTGGCTGGAACGAGGATTGTTTGCACCGTGCAATATCAACAGGCACTGGGAGCACCACCTTTTTCAACAGGTCCCCAGCTATCACCTGGGCACCTTGTCCCGACGCCTTGCTCAGCGCCTGCCAGGCTCGGCCGCCGCCTGCAACACCGAAGGTTATCTCTGGGGCGCGCGCAGCATGCGGGCCGAATTGTACGGTGCGAACGGACAGGCACGCGCCGTGGCGTCTCTGGATCAGGAGGCTTGAACCCATGATGCTGACCGGTTCTGAAATAGTGAAAATGCGCGAGGTCGGCAGTGTCGTCATCGAGCCTTTCGACCCCATTCATGTAGAGGTCAATTCCTACGGCTGTCACTTGGCGGATCTGCTTCTGGAGTATCGCAGCGACCGCATCGATCCTCACGGGGAGCTGGAGGTGGTCGAGCATCATATTCCGCCAGAAGGCTTTGTGTTGTACCCCAACCGCTTTTACCTCGGCGCCACGGCCGAGCAGATCGGCGGTATCGATTTTGCCAGTGAGCTTTACGCCAACGTTTCCACGGCGTCCTGTGGCGTTTTCATTCAGACCAGTGCGCCGCTCGGCCACACCGGCGCGGCCATCAGCTGGACCCTGGAGATTGTCGTTACCCAGCCGGTGCGGGTCTATGCCGGCACCAAAGTGGCCAAGGTCTGCTTCTGGGCAAACTTCGGCCTGACCACCTGTTATGCGGGACGCTACTTGGGCTCCAAGAGCACCGTGCCCTCGAAAATCATTCTGGATTGACCATGATACTGACCGGTAGTGAAATCGAAAATCGTGTGCGTTCGGGTGAAATCGTCATCAGTCCGTTTTCCCATGAGAACGTCAACCCCAACAGTTACAACTTCCGCCTGCACGATCAGATGAAGGTCTACGAAGACGATGTGATCGATGTGCGCACCGAGGCGGCCACCCGAACCATCGAAATCGGCCCCGAAGGCTATGAATTGCAGCCCATGAAGCTGTACCTGGCCTCGACCATAGAAACCATGGGCAGCACCCATTTCGTGCCCACTTATGCGGCGCGTTCCTCGATTGCAAGACTGGGAATGTTCATCAACCTGTCGGCCCCGCTGGGCGACATCGGTTTCGTCGGACGCTGGACCTTGCAGCTGTATGCGTTGAACCGCATCCGTGTTTACCCCGGCATGAACATCGGTCAAATGATGTTCTGGAACGTCAAAGGCGATATCGAGCTGTATTCCGGGAAGTATCAGGGCGCGACCGAAGCCTTTGCGTCACGCATATTCATGGATTTCGAAAAGGCGCCACGCCCACAGCCGCTGGTGGTGCCCAATCTTGCGCCGTTTCCGGTTCTGGCAGCCCAGGAGGAGGTTGATGCAGTCCCGGATGCACTGGCCAGTGGGCCCGTTCGAAGGGCCACTGACCTTCCACTGATAGCAGGAGGCCGTCGTGTCCAGTAAATACTCAACCCTGCAAAAGCTTGCCGCTACATTGCCGGTGCCGCCCCTGAGCGCTCTGGACGATGCAGACTACCGCGTGCTCTGGCACGACTTCGCAGACCGCAAAAAGGCTATTGAAGACACGCTGAAAACCGTGCGGATCACCGCAGGTGCCTTCCTTGACGAACACATGGACAGAATCGCCCGGCTGGCCGAGTTTGAATGGAGTGAGGCTGCCGACAGCCATCTCCAGGCGCTGCTTGAGCAAACGGGCTTTGATGCCGGCAGCGAACTTGCCGTACGTTCTTCGGCGAATATCGAAGATGGTAATCAGCACAGTTTTGCCGGGATTTTCAGCACACACCTTTCGGTGCAGGGGCTACCGGCACTCAAGGCTGCGGTGCTCGATGTATGGCGCTCCGGAGTTTCCCGCCAGGCCATTCTGGAACGCTTGCGAGCGTCGATGCTGGAAACGCCGGTAGAGATGACGGTGATCGTGCAACGCATGGTCAAGGCCCGCTTCGCAGGCGTAGCCTTCAGCCATGATCCGTTGAGCGGGGAGGCAGTAACGCTGATTGAAACCGTCGCATCGCTGGGCGAAGCGATGGTCTCCGGGGTAGAGAAGGGCATGTCGGCGCGCGTCAGCGACCAGCAATTGCTGGGTTGTGATGCCGCGCTGGAGCCGCACAAGGCGTTGCTGCTGGAGGTGGCGACACTGGCTGCCAATGCATCTGCGGCGCTGGGGCTGCCCGCCGATATCGAGTGGGCGGCTGATGACCAGAAACTCTGGCTGCTCCAGGCAAGACCCGTCACTAGCCTGCGCGAAGCACGCAGCCTGGAGCCGGTCCTGGAATGGGCCGAACTGTATATCGCCAGTGATGAAGCACTGATGGATTTCCGGCCATTGCCTGCCTTTGCGCAGTATTTCCGAAGCAAGCGCCGCCCGCTGGCGTTGTTCGCGCAAACCCACGGCGTTTCTGCGGGCCAGGCGCTGTTGGTCAAGGCAAACCGTCAGGGGCTGGTCGAGCCAGCGATGAGCCAGCTGCTTTTGGACCGACTCAACACCGATCAGGTCGTGCTGGACTTCTCCGATCATGTACGCCAGCAGATCCTCGAGCGTGGCGCATTGCGTGAGCGCCTGCTTGAGCTCAGTGATGAGCGGGTGGTGTGTTTTGTGGTCCGCGAGTTTCTGAAAGGTGAAACAGGGCTCATCACTCAGGCGTGCGATGACGGCTCGACGACCTGCGAATGGTCATCGGAAGGCTTGCTGGCGATCAATCGCGGCATCGCCGGGACGCAACGCGCCCGGCTGGTAGCGCACGACCCGACTGGCCCGGCAGATGCCCGGCAATTGCACAGCATTACTCACGCCGCCGGCGAACTGTTGGGCTCGGTGCAACTGGAGTGGGTGAGGGCCGGGCAGCAGTTGCACCTGATTGATTTCTCGCCGTTGTCGACGTTCGTGCAGGTAGAGGACTCAACGGAAATCCGCCTCATTTCTCCGGGTTATGCCGACGGGCCGGTGGTTGTAGTAACTGCCGGTCGGCAACTGGAAGAACTGAGTATCTCAGCCACCGTGTCGATCAACTCGATCCCCACGTCCAGCTCTCTGGGGGCTGAACTGGAGGAGCTTGAGCGACAACTGCGTGCTCATGACGGACAAGCCATTGTGGTCTCGCCACGCCCCTACGCGGCACTGGCGGCGTTGCTGCCGTTCGCGCGCGGTTTTGTCTTCGAGCAGGCGTCCATGCTTTGTCATCTTTCGATCCTCTTGCGTGAACACGGCATCCCCGCCGTGGAGTCCGAGGCGCTGTATCAACAGGGGCTGGCCGGACAACGGATCACTTTCAGCCAGAGCCCGAAGGCGCTGCCTCACGCTGTCAACGAAGTACGGGAGCTACAATGACTACGGATATTTCACTGCTGTTCTTCGATCCGCACACCCTCAACGGCAGCCTTGATTCTGCGCTGGTTGCCATTGTCGACACAGAGGCTGCTCGAGCCCGTCACTCGGACAACGGTCTGTTCATCCCCAGTGGTACGTTGCATGCGCAGTGGCTTTCCAATGCCCATCACATGCATGTACCCATGCCGATGAAGGACTTCGACTTTCAAGTCTTCAATGCCGGGCAGCGCAAGCGTACGCAAGACAGTCGCTCACGCATGCATGTGCTGGACCCGACGCTTCACCGTCGGCCGTCCGATCAGGCGCTGATGGCCACTCTGGCGGTGACGCATCACCTCGGTAAATGCAGCGTTTATCACTATATCCATGAGGGCGAAGCCGGGGCCTTGTTCCTGCACCTTATGGATGTCGAACCGGTAGAACGTGCTTCCTGGAGGGCCTGGCAACGTTTGGCCCGATCCGCTGCTGCGCGTGTGGCTGTTTCGCAACCGATGCTGAGTGATGACTGCTGGTACGTGCGCTGGCGGCCGGAAATGGAGCTGGAACGTAAATTCACCTCGTTTCAGATACCTGACATGTGGCAGTTGTCCACCGCGATGCACAAAGCGTTCGGAGAGGGCGCTTTCAAGGACCTGGTGCTGGAAATCGACCGTGACTTTCAAACCTACGATTATGAATCGCACATTTTCGAAGTGACGGGCGACCCGCTCGAAACCGGTTACATCTCGTTCATTCCTCAGGCCGATGGGCTGATGGCGGTCAAACGCAAATGGTTTCTCGAAAACGCCGAATTGCGCCGCGAAGACTTCAACACCGATCAGCCGGTGGCGTTTGCCGATATCGAAACTCACGCCCGCTCGATGACCTCGGCAAATCTGTGTCGGCTCAAGCCGTTCAGGCGCACCCGGATCGACATCAATTTCGAATCGCTGAGGACCGGCAATGGTTTTGGCGCGTATTTCGATGTCTGCCGCATGGTTGACGGCAGCGCAGAGTTTGCTCAGGTCGAGGTCGAGTATTGCCGCAGCAGGACATTGCACACGCTACGTGAAGTTGAAGAAGACTTTGAAACCGTATCCAACGTGATGCGCGATTTTCTGGCGGAGCGAAACCTGCCGTTTCAGCAGGATCTCTATTCGAAACTCGACTTTGCCCGTGAGGCGAGTCGGCTCTGAATTCACTTTGCCGGGGAGATAATCATGTCGCAATCCACGACCACGCAAACGGCTATTGTGTTTGGTAGCTGGAAGATCCGCCATCAGGAGCCGTTCGGCAGCGATGACCACACGTTGTATGCCATTGCTGCGGACACGGCATTGCTGGGCGAGCTGACCGCGGTCGCTGACCTGCGAGGCAGCCACCGGGTTCTGGCCCGCTGGGACGCCGATGGGGCAATGCTTCTTGATGATGAAAACGGTGATCTGGGCGACGAAACTTGCCACAACCTGTCCGGAGCCGCCATCCCGCTTGCGGTCATCACGTTACAGGCGGACCACGTGTATATCAGTCACTTGCTGAATCGCATTGATGTGCATCGTTCGCTTTTCGTACAGCCTCCGCTTGAGATCGAGCAGCCCGCAGTCCCGCAGAACCTGTTGATGGCGCTGCGCAACGCGTTCGAACGTAACCACCTGGCGATCAACAATTGGGAATGTCGCTACACCACTACCGAGCAGACGTATGTCGAGTCCTTCGAGCTGGCGCCTGATTGCCATGCGCGGATGCTCGGCGAGGCCTGGTTTGATGCCAGTTTCAGCCCGGCAATGGCGCCGTTCACCAGTCAGTGCGGTGACGAGTTTCAGGTCTGGGATCATCAGGTTACCGCCGCCCGGGATGAGGACGGGGGCTATGTGTGGGTCGAACATTGCAGCCGCAAACGCAAGCTGGCGGTCAATGAACCCATCGTGCAGTTGTTTCGCAGTGCGTCCGGGAGCTTGTCGGGCACGGTGAAGCACCTGGCGCTGGGCTCACCGACGCTGGAGGCCATGGCCATGAGCGTTGACAGCACATTGCAGGCACTTGGCGAGTATCGACGTTATGCATTCAGTGCGCCGTGCGAATCGGTGCAAAGCGGCAACCTGTTCGTGATCACGTTCGAGACCTGCACGCCGCTAGCTGCGCATTCGGTAAGTACGACACGCGGTGAAGTGCGCTTTCTCAAGTCCCGAGGCGTAATAGACCCTCAGGCAATTAACGCCGATCTGCACGAGCTGATGACGCGTCTGCACGCGTTCCTGGACGAGCGTCGCCAGGAATGCTGGCCGCTGGCCGACCGTTTTGCATTTCTGCACTCGCCATCGCCTTTTATCACCACCCGGGAGAGCCTGTACTCATGAGCCGCTATCTTTGCAATGGACGCTATCGATTCGAACTGGATGATCAGACCTCGGGCTCCGCGCTGGCCCAGCGGCTGCGAGTGTTCCTGGCACCTTACTTTGCCGAAGTCGCGGACGACGGCCAGACAACGGTCGATTTAAGGGTCCGGCTGCACGACAGCACCGCTTTCAAACCGGAGTGGGTTGGCCTCTGCGTCACCCCCGACATCATCCGCGAAACCTATGCCCCTGGTTTTACCCTGCGTGTTCTGCGTGGCCACGACCCGCAGACCGGTCTGGACTACGCCTGGGATGCCGATACGCAGGTCGGCTACCGGATTGACCGGGCACGTCACACTGTTGATTTTCACGGCGACGAAAGCGCATTCATTCACTTGATCGAGCTGGTGCGCTACTACGGCCTGCTGGTCGAGCAGGCCAAAGGCAGTGTGATCATGCATGCGTCGGCGGTGGTCGGGCCGGACGGTGGAATCGTTGCCATCGGCGGTGCGAAGGGGGCCGGCAAGACCACTACCATGCTGGACCTGGTGCTGTCCGAGGGGTATCTGTACTTTTCCGGTGACAAGCTGTTGCTGGACTGTATCGACGGTCGGGTTCGTGCCCGTGGCTGGCCGGACTACCCGCATGTCGGTGTCGGCACGTTGCGTACACACCCCGAACTGGCCAAGCGGCTCGATCTGGCTGCGGTGGCTGATGACCTGTCGATTGCACACACCGAAAAACGCCTGTGCATGCCTGAAACCATGCGCGCCGCACTCAAGGCCAGTCCTGAAGGCTGTGGCTGGCTGCAAACAGTCGTACTGCCCAATGTCGCGGCGCGGGGTAAGTTGCAGATCCATGCAATGGGCCGCGATGCGATTCTGGAGCAAATCCACTCGCCCACGCTCTTCGAGTGGCCGCACCGTTTCGTGACCTCAACCTGGCACGGCCTGCTTGACGCCACTTCGCTGACCGATACCGTGCCAGCGCAGATCGTCCGGGGGCTGCTCGGCGTGCAATGGCAAAGTCGTGTCGGCGTGGCGCGTGAACTCATCAGCGCCTGAGACAAGGAGATTCCATGAACCACGCTACCCAATTGCGTCTGGCGCTGGTGGCCCCCAGCGGCTCAGGGAAGAGCACAACCGCTCAGTTGCTGCGTGAGCATTTCGAAGAGGCCGGGCTGTCGGTAGAGGTCATCAAGCTGGCCCAGCCACTGTATGAGTTGCAAGGCCTGTTCTACGAACAGGCCGGGGTGGAGCTGGCAAGCGGCAGTCAGAACCAGCGCCTGCTGGAGTGCATCGCGCGCGAACTAAGGGTTCTGGACGGTCAGTCGCTGGTCAAGAACTTCGCACGGCGGTTGCTGCAGTCGCGTGCGCAGGTTGTCATCAATGACGACCTGCGCGATGACACCGTCGACTGGCCGTATCTGTATGAGCAAGGCTTTCAGGTAATCAAAGTGCTGGCCGATTCATCCTTGAGGCAATCGCGTCTGGGCCAGCGCGGCGATATCAGTGTGGTGGAAAACAGCGCGCTTGACCTACAGATGCGCCGGATCGACGCGGATTACGTACTGCCCAATAGCGGTTCGTTGGCGCAACTGAAGCAGCGTGTTGCAGTGGTGGCCCGATGGGCAATGCACGGTGCTCAACGGCGGATAGCTTCATGAAAGGTGTTGATCCGTTGATATGGCTATTGATCGACGGGCTGTCGTGGGAGCTGGTCAACCGTTATCGGGCAAGAAAACCTGAGCAGCCCTCTGCGGGCTGGCCGTTCTACCCGCTGTTGCCGTTGTCGCCCAATTGTCAAACCCCGCCATCATTGCTGTCGATTTTCAGCGGCACACAGGTCAGCGAGCACGGTTTGACCGGCTATCTCGTCCCCGCGCCGACACCTCGTAACTGTCTGGCCGTGGCGGATGCCTTTCAGGCCTGGCCGCGCGATATCGACATGGTCTGGGACGAATGGGCTCGCCAAGGCATCACCTTTCGCCTGTGCGCGGTGCCCTTTGTCCAGCCGGACAGGCTGGGCAGCGCATTGCTCGGGCAAAGCTGTGTCTATGAGGGCTTTTCCGTACCTCCCGAGTTGATCGAAAACGGCGGGCACCTGCGCATCGAGAGGCTGGAAATGGCTGCCAGGGTCAGCTCGCGCGAGGGCGGCGCAATGCTCGACTGGCCAGAGGAGGATGGCCGTGCCCCCTGCTGGTTGCCGCTGGGCAGTACGGTGCACTTGCCGCTGCCGGAGAAAGGGCCTGGCAACGTTTGCAAGGCGATTGCGCTGCGTGCTGTATGTGTCGAGGACCGGATAAGTGTGGTCAGTTTCGGCTACCAAGAGGTTCAGGCGCTGGATTTGCAGAGCGACAAAAGCAAGGCTTATGTGGCCAGAGACCTGACCGTGCTGTATCGCAGCGGACAACTGGGCAAGCGGCTGGATGAAGGCGGGCAGGGCACAGCGGAGTGGCTGTTGCTGGAACTGATGCGGGAGATGCATGAAAGCTTTTGCAGCGACATTGTCGGCGCAGTCCGTGCGGGTGATGCACAGCGAGTCATCGGTTATTACCCGGTGGTCGATCTACTTTCGCATCATTTGCTCAAATACCTTACGCCAGACTGGGCCAGTGAGCGCATGCGCGAGGTCGGGCAACAGTTGTTCGATGAAGTATCGGGTTGGGTCGACGAGCTGATTCAGCGCTGCATGGATGCGGCGGGTGGCGAGGTACGCTGCGTCGCTCATTCGGATCACGGCATGGCCCCGGTCCATCACGACCTATACCCCAATGCATTTTTCGAGCGTCAGGGCTGGCTGGTCTATGACTCGGCGGGCGTGCCGGATATGCAAAAAAGCGCAGTAGTCTTTCATCCGGCAGACAACGGTCTGCTGCTGTTCCATGAGGCGCGGCTCGCGATGTCGGGGCATGACCCTCGTTCAGTCACCGAAGCCTGGCGGCAAAGCCTTGCGCAGCCTTTTCGACATGAATGGACGATGTTCGAGTGTCCGGGCGAGCAGTGTTTCCCTGAAGGCTGGACGGGCTCCTGCTACTGGCAGGCTCCAAGAGGGTCCCGACTGGTTGCGGCACGTTCAGAGCACTGTGTCCGCCTCAGCCGTAAAGGTGGCGACCACACGGTGTGTGCCTCTGACCCGTGGTTGCGTGGTGTAGTACTGGATGCCAGCAGCACGCCATTGCCATGTCCTGCCAACGCTGAACTGACATTGCCCGAGATTCGCCAATGGCTGACCGCCGCGTTGTGAAACCTGCCCCGATCATTTCAGCCACAGGGAGCTTATCCATGAATTTTGACAGCCTGCTGTTGGACATCGACGGCACACTCATGCTCAAGGGACAGCCTTTACCCGGTGCAGCCGAGGCACTGAGTTTCGCCAGAGCTCAAGGGCTGCGCCTGCAACTGCTGACCAACACCACGGCGAAGATGCCGGTGGATCTGGCGCAAGAGTTGTGTCGGGCCGGAATCGAGGTGGCCCCCGACGAAATTCAAACCGCTACAACGGCCTGTGTGGGCTACTTGCAACAGCATGCGCAACTCAAGTGCCATCTGCTGGTGCCCGACTCGATCAGAGCGGCCTTCAACGGCATTCTTACAGACGATACAAACCCTGACGTGGTGGTCATCAGCGATATTGGCGAGGCATTCGATTACGCCACGCTGAATCGCTGTTTCCGCATGCTGCGGGGCGGCGCTCGTCTTATTGCGTTGCAAAAAAACCTGTTCTGGTTTGATCACGACGGCGAACGCCTTGATTGCGGAGCTTTCATCGTCGGTCTTGAGGCCGCAGCGCAGGTTCAGGCGCTGGTCATGGGCAAGCCGTCACCCATGTTCTTCAACGCCGCCTTGCGCAAGCTGGATACCTGCGCCAGCCGCACTCTGGTGGTGGGCGATGATGTGCTGACGGACTGCGCCGGGGCGAAAGCCGTTGGTGCCAGCAGCCTGCTGGTGCGTACCGGAAAATATGATCCGGCACTTTTTGATGCCCATAGGCAAAACGTGGATGCGGTGATTGACGGCATTGCAGATTTTCCGCGCTGGTGGGCCTCCGGCAATGCCGCAGATCGTCATGACCAACGTTAAGTAACCGGATTACAAGGACGAATCATCAATGCAGACAGCATGTGCCAAAAAGTCGAAAGAACGCCCGGAAAACATATCGGAGCGGATTTACGCCCGGATCAAAGAGGACATTTCCGAGTTTCGCCTATTACCCGGCGAACGATTTACTGAAGGTGAAGTGGCCGAACGCGTTCAGGCCAGTCGTACCCCGGTCAGGCAGGCATTGTTCCGGCTGGAGCAGGAAGGGTACGTGGAGGTTTATTACCGAAGCGGCTGGCAAGTACGTCCCTTTGATCCCCGACATTTCGAAGAGCTGTACGACGTGCGTGTGGTGCTTGAACTGGAGGCGCTTGCCAGGCTGGGCTTGATGGACCTGAGCGTCGAGCCGCTGATCGACGAACTCATACGCACCTGGCTGGTGCCGAAACATGAGCGATTGAGGGACACCGATCTCCTGGCCGGATTGGGCGAGCGGTTTCATTGTGCGTTGGTAGAGGCCGTGGGTAACCGGGAAATGGCGAGGCTGCATTACGAGATCACCGAGAAGACCCGGACTATCCGGCGTCTTGAGTTCAGCGCCTCCAGAGTCGATGCAACCTACGAAGAGCATGGCAGCATTCTTCAGGCCCTCCTGCAACATCAACCTCAGCAGGCTCAGCAGTTGCTGGAAGCGCATGTCGAATTCAACAAGGAGGAAGCGCACAGAGCCACCCAGCATGTTTTACGTCGCGCGCGGCATTACGCCGAGAAAAGCCGCGAGCCCGCCAGGCTGCGCGTGCAAACACAATGATTGGTGGCTGCGGTGCTGCGCGTTTCGGTTATTTAATGAATCACCGATAGCGCAATGCCTCCAGCAACAGGGCAAACGCTGGCGATGCCTGGCGTCTGCTCGGGTAGTAGAGGTGGAAGCCGGCAAACGTCGGCGACCAGTCTTCGAGCACCTGAATCAGGCGTCCGGCTTCGATGTGTTCGGCGACAAGGTCATGCGGGATGTAACTCAGGCCGACGGTCTGCCCACGCTGACACGGCGGGCAATGGCTTGCCCTATGGAGCTGGCACCGATGACTACGGTGACTTTTCTCGGGTCTTCATGAACAGTTCCTCGGTGAAACTCGGACAAATGCGCTGTAGGCGCACCTTCAGCGTGATGTCCGGATCACCTTATAGCGCTGTCATTTGGTCAACAATGGGGTGTTATCGGTATAGGCTCATGAGCTCAGCTCATGAGTAAACATTGAAGAAGACGCTCGTACAATCAGGTATCAGTATTTCTGCTTGAGCCTCGACCACATCAACGAGGCAAGCGAGCGGGATGCCATGAGCTTTTCCTCGGCTCGAACTGCAGAGGGCAAGGCATGCCAGGGTATGCTGGCGGCTCGGTGGTGCTGCAAGTGCAGGTTGATGTGGTAGGGCCAGATGAAAAACCGCCCCAGCCAACCGACGCGCCAGGCGTATGTCCATTCTTCCCAGCCAGGTGTGACGCCGGGGCCGCCGCTATGCTCGGCCATGCTGCGAATTTTCTGCAGCAGGGTGCCGACCGTAATCAAGGGCAGGAACCACAGCATCGCTATCAAACCGAACGTTTGCGCCGAGCATTGCCAGATGAGCGCGGCGACAATCATCAGCCAGATCAGCGCTGCCGCAGTCAGCGGGCGGGTGATCGCTGGCGGCGCGCCTCCTGCGGCCTTGTAGGCGGCAATATTGCGCAGCGTATTGATCAGCAGCAAGTCTCCCAACAGTTGTCTGGCCAGCAGCTTCGCGGTTAACGGCCGGAAATGCCAAGGCTGGCGGTAATAGAGAAAGCGTCGTTCCGGGTCCTGTTCGGTACCCGCGTGCTGGTGATGGTCCAGGTGCAGGGGGCGGTAGAATTCGATCGGCACCAGGCCTGGAACACCGATAGCCAGATTGATCAGAAAGTCGTTGATACTGCGCTGTCGAGTCAGGTGGTAGTGGGTTGCATCGTGATACAGCACGAACAACGCGTGCTGTCTTGCCGCCACGACGAGCACCGTCAGCAGATAGAAGCGCCAGTCTGCGAGGTAAATCGCGACACGAATCGTGACCAGTATACACAGCCATTCGAGCAGCATTGCCGATAGGGTGCGCATGTCCACCGCACAGCGCCTGAGGACCAGAGTCGTCATGCCGCATGCCAGACCGATGATCAGACCATAGACCATGTCGGTGAAGACATGCTGCCCGGTGGTCATCACCGTCAGCATCAGCACCGCGCTCCAGAGGGCAAATACCCAGGTGGATCGCAGCCGCAAACCGCCCATGACGACGCTGATTGCAACGGGCAACGCTACATGCCCGCTGGGTGAGGCCGCCAGTGGCGCATCGAGCCGGTACAGCCAGTCGAGCCACGCAGACCCGGTTTCAGGACGCAGGATCATGGTCGGCCAGAACAGGTGGCTGATCAGGCACAGCCCAGCGGCCAGGGCGCCAGCGAAAAAAACCGGCAGCAGCCATGAGGACTTACGGCCCATGTACACAAGCACTGGCATCACCAGCGTATAGCTGAGATACAGCGGCAGCGTGAACGGCAGCAAGGGCATATGAAGGTCGACGATGCCTGGCTCGACGAGCCTGACAGCGCCCATTGGAACGTGTGTCACCAGAAAGTACAGCAGGCCGGTGACCAGCAGGTAGACCAACAGCCAGGTAACGGGGCGATCAGTGCTGGACGTGGCGCAGTGATGAGGATGCATGGATGCGAAGCCTGGTTCATTCAGTACGTGCACAAGCGAACACCCGGACAGGCCAGGCTGTGCGCAGCGATGATTTCAGAAGAAACGGGACATTGTGCGGAGAGACTGATTGCCCTCGGCGGCCCGGCAATTCAGAATCCGGTCATTGTGTTTCCATACATCGAAGGCCTCCATGAGTTTGTGCGCGACCGCCGTTGGGCGCCCCGATTTACGATCAGATGATATCGATCGGATGTTCGAGATTTATTCTGCCTGCTATCAGGATACCTGCCGGGCTCGATTCGAGCAGGACCTTGACGACAAGACGCATTGCGTCGTTCTGCGTGACACCCATGACACGATTATGGGGTTCACAACGCTGAAACTGTTTGAAATGAGCTGGGACAATCAGCCCTGCAAATTCGTTTTTTCCGGGGACACTATCATCACCCCTGAACACTGGGGCAGCCAGCAACTGGCCTTCGCCTGGTCACGACTGGTGGGCGACCTGTGGCGTCAGGCTCCCGATGTTCCCCTGTACTGGTTTCTGATCTGCAAGGGGCACAGAACCTATCGCTATCTGCGGGCAATGGTACTGGATTACGCACCGCGTGCGGGTCATTCGACAGCGCCTCGTGTCCAGGCCTTGATGAATCACCTGGCACATACGCGTTTCGGCGATGCCTACGACCCGGCAACCGGTGTGCTTTCATTCAAGACACCGCAGGGCCGCCTCAGCGCGGAGCTTGCACTGATCTCGGAGAATCACGCGAAGCTGCCGGAAGTCGAGTATTTCCTGCAGAAGAACCCTGGTTACGCCGAGGGCGATGAACTGGTCTGCCTGTGTCGTCTCACCCCCGAAAACCTGCGGCCGCTGGCTCGACGGCTGTTTATGACCGAGCAGTGTTCGGCGTGCTGATTCGTCAGGCCGGTGCGGCGGACAATTCGCAACTTCTCGACTTTCAACGGCGACACACGATGCGCGGGAGCATGCCGCTGCGTTTTGACCGCAGCCCGGATTACTTCGCCCTGCATCGCTGTCATGCCGACGATCAGCGCACCTGGATAGCCGAAAGCCCGGACGGTGAGCTGCGCGGCGCGGCGAGCCTGGTGGTGCGTGATGGCTACCTGCACGGTGGTGTCGAGCCGGTCGCATATCTGGGCGATCTGCGACTGACGCCGGATCGCAGACTGTCCGGGGCATGGATGGCCGAGGTAGCGGCGCGTCTCGCGGATCTTTCCCGTGAAACAGGCGTGCAGCATGCCTATTGCTGCATCATCCGTAACAACGCCCTGGCGACCCGGTCGCTGCTGCGAGGACGACGAGCAAACCCGCTGAAACTCGCACACTGGCGTGGCTACAGTAACGTCTCAGTGTACGGCCAGCGTGGCTTGAGTAGAGTTCCCCGTACGAGCGCCAAGGTGAGGGTGGTACGCGCAGCTCCCCGGTATCTGGATGCGCTGAGGGCGTTTCTCGATAGCGAGTCATCCCGACAATCGTTCGGTTGTGTGTTCAGCGAGGCGGAATTTGAGCGCAGGCTGAGTCAGTGGCCGGATTTCGGCATTGACTCGTTTCTGCTGGCTGTCGATGACCGCGACAACCTGCTTGGCTGCGTCGCGCCCTGGGACGCCGGGAAGATAAAACGTATCGTCGTCGAACAGATGCCCCTGACGCAGCAGTTACTGCGCCTTGGCTACAATGCGCTCGCACCTCTGGCAGGCCGACCGGGTATCGCCGCGCCTGGCCAGGCCCTGCGGGATATCTACCTGACCCATCTGCAGGTTCGCCATCGTGACCCCGAGGTGTTTTGCGCACTGCTGGATGTTGCCTGGAAGCAGGTCCGCAACGACTATTCGCTGATGCAATTATGCCTGTACGACCAGGACCCGCTGTGGAAGGCAATGCATCGTTATCACGCCTTTTCCTTGCCGATGGACCTTTACACGGCACCCTGCGGCAGCCACGCAGCCGACTTTAAAGAGGCTTGTGCGGCGAGTATTCCGGGCTTCGAAATCTATCTGGTGTAGAGCGTTCTGGCGCACGTGTCTGGTGCAGGACGTCCAGCAATGTTCGCCAGAATCTCGCCGGGTCAAAGCCTGCGCCGCCCAGTATTGGCTGACCATGATCCAGATCCGGCAGGCAGATCTGCGGTACGCCTGGCAACGACAGGTTTTCCATATAGAACTGACCGTCATGCGCATGCCCGGGACGCAACGCATTCAGGCGCTGATGGTGAGTATCGAATTGCGAGCGGCGCGCAGCGGACCAACTGACGACATGCAGGCAGTGCAGCTTGTCGGGCAGGGCAGAGAGCATTTTGGCAACCTGTGGATCGCGACTGCTGCTGATGTCCCGGGTGCCAGCAGCCAGCGGAGCGCTGTTGATCATCGCCTGACGGAATCTGTCCATTCGGTAACTTCTGCCAGCGCCGGCGGCACCGTGGCCCAGCAGCGTATCAATGATCGGCGATGGTCCTGCGGGCGGCTGCACCAGAGCGATGCCGTCACAGGCGTCGAGCAGGTTCTTGTTCTGTGACAGCGCTGCCAGCGTATCCAGACCACCCTTGCTATGAGCCAGCACCACAAAGCGCTGGTCTGGCTTGAGTCTGCTGCCGAGTAGGGTCGCAATGTGCCTGCCTTGCTCAATCACACCGCGCGAAGAGCGCACCGGCATGCGCAGGACATCGTGCCCCGCAGAGGTGAGGGACCGGGCACAGGCGCGATTGCAGTAGAGGATGAATTCCGAGTAAAGACCTGCAACCAGCACGACCAGGGTGTCTTTTGGCAGGGCGGGCAAGGGCGCTTGCCAGCGCTGCAGGAACAGATCGGTCCAGTCCAGCTCCGCAGGATGACGCACGAACGCTGTAGCCGGGAAATGCATTTGCCATTCCTCGAAGCCCTCGGGTTCCCAGATCGTCCTCATACGAGCCGATCCCGGAAGCTGCCTTCAGCGCTGTTCATCAAGCGCCTGGCGAGCGTTGTCGAGCAGCTCACGTGTGTCGATTCGGTCAGGATGGAAGCCAGGCACGAACCAGAACAGCCCGGCAGGCACGATGCGCGAAAGCAGGCCCGGATTGACGAACAACCACCACTGCAGGCGCAGCCATTCGCGCCAGTTGCGGTGCTGCCGGTCCCCGCGCACGAGGTGATAGGTGAAGTAAGTAAGGTCGAAAGTGAAGTACACCGAAAGGCTCGTCATCGCTACCCAGCGAAGCAGGTAACGCCGCAGCGGGTTAGGTTCCACCTTGCACAGCACGTCATAGGCCACTGCCTTGTGCTCGATCTCTTCCATTGCGTGCCAGCGCCACAGGCGGGCCATCGTTGGGTCGGCGCCCCCCATGAATGCCGGGTTTCGCAGAATCTGCTCGGACAGTATTGCTGTGATGTGTTCAAGGCTGGCCGTCAGTGCCAGACGAAAGCTGGCTGGTAATCGCTCGCTTTCCTTTCTGCGCCGCAACAGCATGCGTTCCAGTTTTTCGACCGGTGCGCCCTGTGCGCCCAGAAGCAGGTTATAGGCACGGTGCTCGCGGATGTGCGACGCTTCCTGATAGACGAAATCGTCGACGGCCTTTTCCAGAGCGCTGCCTTTGTCGAGCTTGTGGCGAAAATGCACCACACTCTCGATGAAGATTTTTTCCCCTTGGGGAAACATGAACGACAGACAATCGAAAAAGCGCGTGGTGTGCGTCCGGCCGTCATGCCAGTAGCGGGGGATACTGGCATCGAAGGTGAAGCGTATTGATCGGTGCGCGATTACCTGCGGGGAAAGCATGGCCGCCGAGCGTCTGGACAGAATTCGTTTGAAGAGCGACATGGGGCTCGGCTTAGCGTGATGTCAAGGTGCACAGTGTGCCAGACTCCGGCAGGCTTGAAACTGCCGAATAACCATACTGACGTTCCGGCAGGTATACTTCGGGGCTTTCGAATGTGGTCATTCAGGCGCAGTTATATATGGATATTTCCCCGGCACGCCGCTTCGACAAGGCCAACCTGGCTGTACTGGCGCTTCAGACGCTATTCTGGGGCGCTACGCTCACCTGGCTGTCCCACACCGGCGCAGGTTCATGGAAATGGCTGGTCCTGATTCCGTTCTGTCTGGTCATGCAGGGTGTGTTCTCGATGATGCACGAGGCGTTTCACAGCCTTGCGCACAGCGAAAAAACCCTCAATTACCTGATGATGTGGTGGGCTTCGACCCTGTTCGGGGCGTCCGCGACGCTGATCCACATCAATCACCTCGGGCACCACTCACGGAACCGCACACGTGCCGAACTGGCCGATTTTGCCATGCCGGATGAATCGCTGCTGCGTAAACGGCTGGAATACTATTTTGCGGTGCTCGGCGGTATCTGGCTGGCGGCGTTCGTCGGCAGCCTGCTGTTGCCCTTGCTGCCGCCACGTATAGCAGATCGATGGTCGCAGAGCGGTGAGGTCAATACTTACGCCGCGGCATTCAAGGATTTCTCGATCAGCGACTTTCGGCGCATCCGCAAGGAAGTCATCACCGGTATTATCGTCTGGCTGACGTGTGCCTATCTGTTTGGCTGGTCCTGGGAAGTGGTTCTGATTGCCTATATCGCATTCGGTTTTTCCTGGTCATCGCTGCAATGGGTCTATCACATGCGCACCCCGATAGATGTCGTCGAAGGTGCCTACAACATGCGCGCGCCACGCTTGGTCCGCTGGGCATTCCTCAACTTCAACTACAATCTGACTCACCACCGCCACTCACAGATGCATTGGCAGCTCATGCATGCGGCATCCAGTCTCAAGGAAACCCGCCCTCTATGGTTCGGCTGGCTGCAGGTGTTCATGCCTCCGCAGCGACTGCCCGATGACCTGACTCAGCTCGACAAGACCTACTTTTGATGCAGGCGGGTGAAGAGGTGAAAAGGGCCTTGTGGCGCTCGTTCATGGACAGTGCTCACGCCACGCTCGATCACTGGCAAGGTCTGTTCGAGCAGCCCGAGCAATCTCAGCAGCGTTTATTGATGCGTATGTTGTCGGCCAACCGTGACTGCGCCTTCGGCCAAGCCCATGATTTTGCCGGAATCCGCGATGCTGAAGAGTTTCGCAAGCGGGTACCTATTCATACCTATGCTCAACTGCAGCCCTGGATCGAGCGTGCGCAGCAGGAACAAGGGCCGATACTGACCGCCAGTCCGCCGCTGTTCTTCGAGCGCAGCAGTGGCAATAGTGCACTGCAGAAACACATCCCCTATACGCAGGAATTCCTTGGCCAATTGCAGGGTTCGTTGACGGTATGGCTGGCGGATATGTACCGCCAGGTCCCGGAGGTCAGCCATGGCAGCGGGTACTGGTCCATGTCGCCGCCCTTGCAGCAGCCTGCAATGACGGCCAACGGCATACCGATCGGCAGTGTCAGCGATCTGCAATATCTGCAAGGCAGTGCAATCGCGGGGCTGGCCGGCACATTGCTGATTCCTGAACTGGCCAGCGACGTGGCGCACTGGCGCAGGCAAACGCTGCTCGCCCTGATTGCAGATGCCGGGTTGAGCTTTATCAGCGTGTGGAGCCCGACGTTTCTTACCAGCCTGCTACAACCGTTGCTCGACACTGAAATGCTCGAAAGTCGGCAGATAGTTGCCTGGCTTGAAGAAAGGTTGCCGGTACCCCGCCAGAAAGCCTTGCGCCACGCGCTTGCTCATGGGGTATTCACCGAGTTGTGGCCTCGTCTGGCGGCGGTAAGCTCCTGGATGGACGGGCCGAGTCGCGTGTACGCCCAGCAACTGGCTGTGCGTTTTCCTCAGGCGCGCTGGTTAGCCAAAGGATTGTTCGCGACCGAAGGTGTGGTCAGCCTCCCGTTCGGGGAAGGGGCTGGCTGCCCGTTGGCGATAGGCAGTCATTATCTGGAATTCATCGGGGACGACGGGGTGCCGAAAGAGGCTCACTCCCTGCGCATGGGGGAAACCGCGCAAGTGCTGTTGACTACCGGTGCAGGTCTTTACCGATATGCACTGGGTGACCGGGTGCGCGTAGTCGGTAAACTCGCCGGAACGCCGCGTGTGGAGTTTGTCGGGCGCTGCGCAAGTACCTGTGACCTGGTGGGCGAGAAGCTCGATGAGCAAGTGGTCGAGCGAGCCCTTGCGCAATGCATGGACGCAGCCGACAGCGCATGCCTGATACCCGACTCCAGCAGCACACTGCCGCATTATGTGGTCCTTTTGTGCACCTCAACGACGACGCTGGCAAGCATTTGCCGCACTGCGTTGGCCAACGATATTGAAATGGCCCTGCAGCGTTCCTTTCACTATGCACACGCGCGCACACTGGGTCAGCTGGGTCCGGTGCGTATGCGTTTTGTCTGTGGCGGGGCGCAAAAACTCGCAGACTTGCTGCAGCGCGCTGCAGAGTCGACGGGCATTCGTGCAGGCGACGTCAAGCCGCGTGCATTGATCAGCCGTCTGGACACGGCTGAGGCGCTTCTTGCAATCACGGACGGATCTGAATGCACACAACGTTGAGCAGTGAAACCGATACCCATGGCGACGGCACACGTGAGCAGTGGTATGTGGCGTGCACGCAAAAGCAGCTGCGCAAAGGCAAGCCATACCGGGCCACGATACTCGGCCTGAATATCGTTCTGTTTCGCCGCAGCGATGGGCAGCCCGCTGCGCTGCTGGACCAATGTGTGCACCGTGGCACAAGGCTGTCAGCCGGCAAAATCAAGGATGATTGTCTGGTATGCCCGTATCACGGCTGGCGCTATGACGCGAACGGTCAAGTGGTACATATTCCCAGCGTAGACGCCAGGCAGGGCGCAGCGAAGTCGCCTGACTATCGCTACCGGCAGCGCCATTTTGCCGTCTGCGAGCAGGACGGCCTGGTCTGGGTTTACACCGGCACACGCGATGCTCGCGAAACACCGATGTTTCGGCTTCCGGCCTATGGCGAGCGGCCGTGGCAATCCTATTTCATGATCAACACCTTCGACGCCGATGTCGGCAGTCTGGTGCAGAATTTTCTGGACGTGCCGCACACGGTATTCGTTCACGAGGGTATTTTTCGTTCCAGCAGCGGTCGAACCATGGAAGCGACGCTCTCCTGCAAGGCGCAGAGCATTGAGGTTGTCTATCACGATGAAGTCGACGAGATCGGGATGATGCAATGGCTGACCAACCCGGACGCCGAGCCGCTTGTGCATACGGATCGTTTTCTCGCGCCTAATGTGACGTTTTGTGATTACCTCTGGGGGGCACGCTCAGGCTTTCTGATCGTGAGCCAGATCACGCCAGTCGATGATCGCCAGTCGCGCGTTTACACCTACATTGCATACCGTTTTCCAATGCCGGCCTGGGTTCTACGGATATTGCGTCCGTTCATCCATCTGTACACGCACATCGTCATTCAACAAGACGTCAAAATCATTCGGGCGCATCGCGAAGGGCTCGACAACGCCTCCGGTTTCAAGCCGTGCAATGTGCCTGCCGATGCAATCCATGTGGGCGTCGAGCAACTGCTTGCTGCGGTCCGGCGCGGCGAGGCGCTGCCGCAAGCACAGCGCCGCGAGCGGCGGATTCGATTCGAGCTTTGATCCCGCGATGCTTTAACTGACTTTCAGCCTCGGCTGCACTGAATCCGCCAGTTGCGTCAGGATCAGGCAACACGACACCGCGCCGGCATCCAGCACGCCAAGCGATCGTTCGCCCAGGCGACTCGCTCGGCCGATCTTCGCTACCAGGTCACGGGTTGAATCGCGCCCTTGTGATGCGGCGCTTTTCATCGCGTCAAGGGCTGCGCTGAATGACTCACCCCGGGCGTGGGCCTGCTCGAAAGCTTCGACGGCTGGAATCAGGGTGTCCATCAGGCATTTGTCGCCGATGCCGGCTTCGGTGATGTCCTGCAATGAAGTGAGGCCACCGCGCAGCAGTCTGGCGAAGGTGGCAGCGTCGATCTGCTCACAGCCGCGCACCTGATCGGCCATGCCGATAAACAGGCTGCCGTACAGTGGCCCCATGGAGCCGCCGATGCCTTCCATCAGGCTGAGGGTCAGTTCATCCAGTGCTTCGGCAAGGCTCAGTTGCCGGCCTTCAATGGTCCGGCCGCAATGGGCAAAGCCTTTGGCCATGTTAATGCCGTGGTCGCCGTCACCAATCGCGCCATCAACCTCGCTAAGGTATTCGCGGTTGGCGACGATCACGCTGACCAGATCAGTGACGATGGCAGTGCCGTCATGGGTGGCGAAATGCTGGCTCATGGTTCACTCCGTCTGGGTCATGCCGATGGAGCGGCAAGGGTGGTCGATCAGGGTTTTCAGTTCGGCGTCGAGGCCCAGTACGGTGAGGGTTACGCCCATCATTTCCAGCGATGTGAAGTAATTGCCGACGTAGCAGCGATGAATATGCAACCCCTTGGCCTTGAGCTGACTTTCGACTTCGGCGTAAAAAATATACAGCTCCATGACAGGTGTTGCGCCGAGACCGGATACCAGCACGACAACGCTGTCGTCAGCGCTGAAGTCGCGGTCGGCGAGGATAGGTGCCAGCATGCGCTCGGCCATCGCGGCTGCCGATTCGATAGCAATGACCTCTATGCCCGGTTCGCCGTGGTGGCCAATACCCAGCTCCATCTTGCCGTCCGGAATCTGAAAATTGGGTTTGCCGACCGCCGCAATGGTGCAGGGCGTCAAGCCGATACCTATTGAACGGCACTGATCCACGGCTTTCTGCGCGACTCTAATTACGCCATTCAGGTCATAACCTTGTGCGGCGGCAGCGCCACCGACTTTCCACATGAAAATTTCCCCGGCCACGCCACGACGTTTGGCGATATCGGATTTTGGTGCCGAGGCTACGTCATCGTTGGCGACCACGGTGCGGACTTGCAGATCCTTGCTGGCGGCCATTTTCATCGCCAGCTTCACGTTCATGTTGTCGCCCGCATAATTACCGTAAAGGCAGGCGATTCCAGCCCCATGATCGGCGGCACGGAAGGCGTCGAAAAAGCTTTTCGCAGTGGGCGAGGAGAAAATCTCGCCGACCGCTACGGCGTCCACCAGACCGGGGCCGACGTAGCCGAGAAAGGCCGGCTCGTGGCCCGACCCGCCACCCGTGACAATGCCGACGGAGCCTTGCACGGAAGGCCGCGCTTTGCTGATAACCCGAGGGTTATTGTCACTCTGCGTCAGTTCGGGGTGCGCGACCAGAATGCCGCGCAGCATGTCCTCGACCACTTGGTCCGGGTCGTTTATCACTCGGTTCATAACGCGATTTCCTGTGTTCTTTTTATAAGGATCGGGTGGGTCAAGGTTGCAGAACGACCTTCAATGATTTGTCGCCACGCTCCATGACCGCGAACGCCTCCTTGAACTCCGCCAGGGGGAATTTGTGCGTGACGACATCGCGCATGTCGATCTTGCGATTGCCGATGAAGTCGATGGCGCGCGGGTACATGTAGGGCCCCAGATGGGAGCCGAGTACGTCCAGTTCCTTGCGATCGCCAATGATTGACCAGTCCACCGTGGCCTCGTCGTTGAACACGCTGAACTCCACAAAACGCCCGAGTTTACGCAGCATCGCCAGGCCCTGATTGACCGCCTTGTGATGCCCGGTGGCTTCTATATAGATGTCGCAGCCGTAGCCGCCGGTGATCTCACGGATCTTCGCCAGTACATCGACCTCGGCCGGGTTCCACACCTCGTCAGCGCCCATGCGCAAGGCGAGGGCGGCGCGCTCGGGCTTCATGTCCAGCACGATGAGTTTTTTCGGGTTGCGCATACGCACTGCGCCAATGATCCCGAGGCCCAGCGTGCCCGCACCGGCGACCACCACGATGTCGTCGAAATCGACATTGGCTCGTTCTGCCGCGTGCAATGAGCAGGCCAGCGGTTCGATCAGGATCGCTTCGTCCGGGGCAATCGAATCCGGCACTTTATGGATGATGCCTTCTTTGGTGAAGATCATGTACTGGGCCATCGCGCCCTGCACGTTGTTCTGAAAACCGTACAGGTCGTGTTTCTGACACATCCAGTATTGCCCGTGGTTGCAGAAACGGCAGCCCCAGCATGGGACGATCTGCTCGGAAATCACCCGGTCGCCGATCTGCACGCCACGCTTTTCTGCGCCTGGGCCGAGTGCGACCACCCGGCAGACAAATTCATGGCCCGGAATCATCGGTGGCTTAACGTAACGGGGCTGCTCGGCATCGCCCCAGAATGACGGAGCGCCGCGGTAGGTCTTGATGTCGCCCATGCAAATCCCGCACAGCTCTACCTTGGTGAGGATTTCGTCGGGGCCTGGCGTCGGCACATCTACGGTCTCGAGCCGATAGTCTTCCGGGCCATAGCAAACCACGGCCTGCATGGTGGACGGAATCACGGGAGAGAGTTGTTCGGCGGTGCGTTCAATGACGGTGGACATGACGATAAACCTCGCAGCAGAAAAGTGAATTACTGGATGCTGTAGCCGCCGTCGATCACCACGTTTTCGCCGGTGATCATGCTGGCGGCATCGCTGAGCAGGTACAGGGCCAGCCCGGCTATTTCCTCCGGCTGGGCGAAGCGGCCTGCCGGGATCTGCGATTTGGCCCGCTCTCCGACTTCGCCCGCCCAGGCTTTTTTGCCCAGCGCGGTCTCGACGATGGTGGGCGAGATGGCATTGACGTTGATGTGCGGTGCCCACTCCATGGCCAGTACTTTGGTCATGCCGACCACGGCAGCCTTGCTTGCGCAGTAGGCGACGTGCCGGTCCAGGCCGATTACGGCGGCCTGCGAGGCGAGGTTGACGATGCGCCCGCTGCCTTGGGTGAGCATGTGCCGGGCGCAGGCCTGCGCCACGAAAAAGCTGGCTTTCAGATTGATATCCAGAGTGGTGTCCCAAGCCTCTTCGCTGACATCGACAGCCTTGTCCAGCACGGCAACACCGGCGCTGTTGACCAGATAGTCGATGCGCTTGAAGTGCTCGAACACGGTGTCGATGGTGCTGTTGACCTGATCGATCCTGCGCAGATCGACTGTGATGCCGATGTTCCCGCTGCCAAGGCTGGCAGCCACGTCGACCACTGCCAGGTCCCGGTCCAGAAGTGCGACCCGCGCGCCTCGCTCGACCAGCAGGCGGGCACAGGCAAGACCAATCCCTGCGGCCCCGCCAGTAATGACCGCGCAACGGCCATTGAGATCGAAGGCCTTGTTCCAGAATTCAGACATGAAAATGACTCCTGTAGCGCTGGTTGATTGATGATTCGTCACGCTCTGCGTGTTGCCGCACACGCAAGATGGGACGCAGAGCGCCCAGAGCTGCGCTCCCACGCTGGAGCGAACGGTGCCGGCAGGGACACCTCTCGTTCCTCAGGCTCCGCGTGGGAATGCCTTTCGTGACGCTCCGCGTCACAAATCTGCGCTACGACGCTTGGCTTACTTGCCGCCGCTGACCTGTTGATACAGCGCATCGGCGTTGGCGTCAGTGACCGGCACCCAGGGCAGGATGTAGTTCTTGTCCGTGCCGTCGCCCCATTTGACGTCCTTGGCGTAGCGTTGCCAGATCACCGACTGCGGCTTGTAGTCTTTCCCGGCCAGGGCGCGCAGGGCGACATCAAGTGCGCCCTGGGATTGCGCCTGAGCGTCTTGCAGGAAGGTGGTGATTTCATTTTTCTTCGCCGCCTGAATCGCATCAGGCATGCCGTCGATGGAGGTGATCGGCACGTCCGCAGGCTTCAGATTGCGGGATTTCACCGCTTGCAGGGCTCCGAGAGCCATGTCGTCGTTCTGCGAGATGATCCCGGAGATACCGCCGTTCTGATGCGCGTTGAGCCAGTCTTCGGTCAGCGTCTGGGCTTCGGCACGTGACCAGTTGGCGGTTTTCTTCTCGATGATCTTCATGTCCGGGTGTTTGCTCAGGACTTCCAGCTCGCCCTTTTCCCGATCAATCTGTGCCGACTGGCCAATCGGCCCCTGAATGATCACCACATTGCCTTTGCCTTTGAGCTTGTCGACCATGGCCTGTGCCTGGAGGCGACCGCCCTCGACATCGTCGTTACCGACGTAGGGCACTTTGTTGCCGGCAACCCGGGTGTTGGAAGCGATCACCGGAATGTCGTTCTCCATCGCCCTTGCCACGGTGCCGACGCCTGCCTTGGTGTCGATGGGCACAAAAATGATCGCATCGTAGTGCTGAGTGATCATGGTTTCGATCTGGTTGTTCTGGGTCAGTGCGTCGTAATTGCCGTCGAACACGGTGATCTTCACGGTGCCGTCCTTGACCGCCGGATGCTCCTTGAGCTCACGCACCCAGTTCTGCATGAACTGCCCCTTGAGGCCGTATACCGCCGCGCCGATTTTGTAGGTTTTGCCATCGGCGGCCAGGGTGATGCTGCTGGCGAGCAGGGAGAGCGCCGCAACAGCGGCCAGGGATGTACCGAATTTCATGATGAGAACCTCGTTATTGTTGTAATCAGTCGTTCATACAGAGGAAAAGGCCTGGGCTCTGTACGTAAAGTGGCTGCGCTCGGTGATGCTGCGTTAAAAACAGGCTCGGAATGCTCATTTACAACACGTAGACTCCGCTTCCTCGCCTGTTTTTGCCTTGCCTGACCTTCGCTCGCCGACTTTTCGTACAGAACCTAGCGTTTTTTCTTGCGCCACACGTCAATCAACACCGCAAACACGATGATCAGGCCCTTGGCGACCTGCTGGTAATAGGAGGACACGCCGAGCAGGTTCAGGCCGTTGTTGATAACCCCGATCAGCAATGCGCCGAACAGTGTGCCGACGATGCTGCCGGTGCCTCCCGACAGACTGGTGCCGCCGATGACCACCGCGGCGATAGCGTCCAGCTCATAAGACATACCGGCCTGGGGCAGGGCGGAGGTGGTTCTGGCGGACAACACCACGCCAGCCAGTCCCGCCAGCAGCCCGGAAACCACGTACACCGAAAACATCACCTTGCGCACACCGATCCCGGAGGTACGCGCGCTCTTTTCGTTGCCGCCGACGGCGTACACATAGCGGCCATAAGTGGTGTAGCGCAGGACCATCCAGAAAATCAGCGCGACTACGGCAAAGATGATGATGGGCACGCCAATCGGGCCGACCCTTCCGATGCCCAGCACCAGATACTCTTCGGGCAAGTCCGTCACCGGGCTGCCGTCATTGAGGATGAAGGTCATGCCACGGGCGATACTGAGCATGCCCAGGGTGGCCACAAACGGCGGGATTGAAAGGTTGGCGACCATGAAGCCGTTGACCACGCCGAGCATGGCCCCGGCGAACATACCGGCGCTGACCGCAGCCAGAAGGCCGTAACCCTGCGTCGCCACCAGCGCGCTGCACAACCCGGCGAACGCCAGAATAGAGCCGACGGAAAGGTCGATGCCCTTGGTCAGAATCACGTAAGTCATGCCGACCGCGAGAATGCCGTTGATCGAGGTCTGGCGCAGGATGTCCATCCAGTTGCGCCAGGTCATGAAATATTCACTGGCGAAGGCCATCACCAGGCACAGCAGAATAAACACCAGCGGCAGGCCAAAGCGATCGACGGACAAACGCAGGCGGCTGCGTGGCGCAGTGGTAGCAGGGGCGATAATGGTTTTGGCATTCATGAGGCAAGACTCAGCAGGACTTCCTGGGAAAGATCGGCATCGCTGCTGATGGTCACCAGCCTGCCACCCTTGAACACAGCGATTCGGTCACTCAGGCGCAACAGTTCCGGTGCTTCCGACGAAACCACGATGGCGGCCCCGCCAGCGCGTACGAACTGATCCAGCAGGTGATAGATTTCCTGTTTGGCGCCCTCGTCAATGCCTCGGGTCGGCTCGTCGCAGAGCAGGCAGACCGGCTCGGTCGAAAGGCATTTGGCGAGGACCACTTTCTGCTGGTTGCCGCCGCTCATCGACGCAACGGGCAGGTCCAGTGATGCGGTCTTGATCTGCAGGCGTCTGACCATGTCTTCGGCCAGCTTGTGCTCTTTGCGCGCATCGATCAGCGACCAGTTCGACAGCTGTCTGTAAGCCGACAAGGCGATGTTGGAAAGGATGCTGCCACTGAGTACCAGGCCGCTGTCCTTGCGGTCTTCGGTGACCAGTGAAACGCCTGCGCGGATGGTTGCCTTGGGCAGGCCGATCGGCATGGGTTTGCCTTGCAGGGTGACGCTGCCCGAGTCGGGAATGGTCAGGCCGTACAGGCAGTTGAGAAACTCACTGCGACCCGAGCCCATCAGCCCGTAGATGCCGAGAATTTCACCGTGACGCACGTGCAGGCTGATGTCTTCGAATTCGCCGTTGCGGCTCAGGCTCTCGACATTCAGGCAGCACTCGGCGGCGCATTCACGACCGGCCTTGTGGTCGATGCGCTGCAGCTCCTGGCCCACGATACCGCGCACCAGGTGTGCCCGGTCGATATCAGCCATGCGCCCGCTTTCGACGAAAGCGCCATCGCGAAAGATGCTGTAGTCGTCGGCGATCTGCGCCAGCTCGCTGAGGCGGTGAGAGACATAGATGATGCCGGCGCCTCGGGCAGCCAGTCGGCGAATGGCCTTGAACAGGGTTTGCGCCTCGCGCTCGCCAATCGCCGAGGTGGGCTCGTCCATGATCATCACTTCACAGTCGTGACTGAATGCCTTGGCAATCTCCACCAGCTGTATCTGCGCCACACTCAGCAAGTGCATGGGGCTGGTGGCGTCGACATCGAACTCAAGTTCTTCCAGCAGCTCGCGGGTGCGCCGATTCAGTTCCTTGCTGTCTACGATGCACCCGGCCCGGCGTGGTTCGCGGCCCAGCCAGATATTCTCGGCGACGGTCATGAAGGGGATCGGCTCCAGTTCCTGGGTGATCATTGCGATTCCGGCTGCGAGGGCGTCGCCAGGACGGCTGAACTGCACCGGTTCGCCGTTGAGCAGGATGGTCCCGGCATCGCGCTGGGTGATGCCCATCAGAATACTCAGGAAGGTGGACTTGCCCGCGCCATTGCCGCCACACAGGGCATGCACGCTCCCGGCTCGTAATGACAGACGCCCGTCACGCAGGGCGGGAATACCGGCGTAAGCCTTGGTGACATTTTCAGCCTGGAGCAGTAATGGCGTAGCCATTGGCGTGTCCTCGTGCTGTGAATTCTTATTAGATGCACTGATGCGTTGCTCAGTGAGCATATGTGTATCAAATGAAATTCTGATCAGTCAATCTCTTTCATATAAAAGTTTTGGAGCATCGATTTTTGGCGTCTCCTATCGTAAATGAGAGCTTTTGCTCAGTGTTCATGCAAAAAAGCCGCTTGACAGTACGTCGCTAATGCCCGAGAAACGACTGATCGGAATTTCACCGATTGAACATTTGGTCAGACAATAAGAACTCGGCAGCGGAGCCTGATGCCATGAACACACCTTTCCCGGTGGCTATCGGATGTGATGAAGCGGGTTATGAACTCAAGGAACTGTTGAAGCGCCATATCGAGTCACTGGGTTATCCGGTGACTGACTTCGGCACGCATTCCACTGCCCCGGTGCTCTATCCGGACATTGCTCTGGCAGTCGCCACGGCGATCAATGCCGGCCAGCAGCGTCTTGGCGTGCTGGTCTGTGGTACCGGAATAGGTATGGCCATCTCTGCCAACAAGGTCTTTGGCATTCGTGCAGCTCAGGCTCACGACACTTACTCGGCAGAGCGGGCACGCAAGAGCAACGATGCGCAAATTCTTTCCGTCGGTGCACGAGTGATCGGTGCGGAACTGGCGAAAAGCATCGTCAAATCGTTTCTGGAGTCGGAGTTCGAGGCGGCTCGCTCCGGCGCCAAGGTCGAGCGTATTAACGCGATAGAGCGTGACGGGCACCAATAGTGAGTAGACGGCACAGGGCGGGAGTAGAGAGAATGCGCCTTTGACGTCGAAACGGAAGCTCGTCCACATGAGTGACAGTACCCAGCGCATGGCCAGCGACATCGATCTGATGACTGAAGTCGCGATGCTCTATTACCTTGAGAACGTCACTCAGGAAGCCATCGCCAAACGCTTTGACCTGTCGCGCGCAAAAGTCAGTCGGCTGCTCAAGCGCGCACGCGATGAAGGTATTGTCGAAGTGCGCGTGCTGCAGCACCCGGCAATGAACAACGAGCTGGAGCTGGCGCTGGTAGAGCGCTTTCAGCTCGACAGGGCGCTGATAGCAGTCGACCACAGCGACCCCGACACCCAACGCTCGGCGGTCGCCAGCCTGGTTGCCAACTACCTGAACAAAACCCTGAGCGATGGAATGATCGTTGCCGTGGGCATGGGCCGTAATGTCGGCGCAGTGGCGGATAACGTGTTTTTGCCGGTCACGCGCAACTGCACATTTGTCTGCGCCATTGGCGGTTCGCTCAAGGCTGGCGAATACATGAACCCCGATCATATCTGCCGCCGTCTGGCGCTGCGTTTCGGTGGCGAAAGTGAAAGCCTGTACGCGCCGGCGCTGGTGGCCAACCCCGAGCTGCGCAGCATTCTGATCAGCAATGACACTGTGCGCTCCACACTGGACCGTGCCCGCCGCGCAGACATGGCGCTGATTGGTATCGGTGACATGAGCGAAAACAGCAACATGGTGCGTATGGGCTGGTTTTCCCCGCAGGAGATTGCCCAGGCCAGATTGTCCGGTACCGTGGGCGACATGATGGGCTATGATTTCATCGATATTCACGGCCAGCCGGCAGTCAATGCCATTCAGGGCAGGGTTATCGGCCTGACCGTGCAAGAGCTGTTTCGTATCCCGGATGTAGTGGCCATCGCCAGCGAAAACACCAAAGCCGCCGCCACGCTGGGTGCATTGCGCTCAGGTGTGATCAATACCCTGGCGACCACTGTCACTAACGCCCATACCATCCTTGCGCTGGATGACGCGACGCGCAAAAACTGAACCGACACGCAGGATGGCGTGGCGTCGAAAAACCTCTGCAGCGCAAGGTCATAACAAGAAAGGACAAGGACGATGATTCTGAAAGTGACAGGTATCGTGATCGCGATACTGAGTTTTATTCTGCTGTTCATGGGGGCGCAACTGGTCGCTGCCGGGGGCTCTCCCGCCTACTCGATCATTGCTCTGGTCTTGCTGGCCACGGCAACCCTGATCTTTCTGAAAAAGAAGTCGGCGCTGACCCTGTACGCATTGCTTATGTGGGGGATTCTGATCTGGATCATCTACGAAGTCGGCTTTGACAAATGGCAATGGATCCCCCGCGGTGACCTGTTTGCGCTGATCGGCCTCTGGCTGGCGCTGCCCTGGGTGGTGCGGCCGCTTTATCAGGCTGGCTCGAGCTTCGATAAGCGTCGTTTTCATCCCTTCCTTGGCAGTACGCTGGGGGTGATGCTGGTGATTGTGGTTGCGCTGATGTTTCATGACCCGTACCCGCTTCAAGGGCAGATCAGTAATGCAACGCCCACCCGTAGCGCCGAGTCGGCAGGCAAGGACTGGGCAGCGTATGGCGGAACCACTGCCGGTCAGCGTTTTTCCAGTCTTGATCAGATCACCCCGAAGAACGTCGGCAAGCTGTCGGTCGCTTGGGAGTACCACACCGGCGACCTGCGTGACGCAGGCAAGGATGCGGGCGAGTACACCTTTGAAGCGACGCCGCTGAAGATCAACGACCGGGTGTATGTGTGTACGCCGCATAATGAAGTGCACGCGTTGAACCCACAGACCGGGGCACTGACCTGGAAATACACGCCCGAGAAAAAACGCTCTTACCTGCAGCAGCATCAGACCTGCCGGGGCGTCAGCTATTATTCCGCTGCATCCAGCTCGACTGGCCAGGTGCCACAGCCCGCTCAATGCGCAAAACGCATCATTACTGCCACCGCAGATGCCAGGCTGGTCGCGCTTGATGCAGACACCGGTAAATTGTGCGGCGATTTCGGCAATGGTGGCGTGATCGACTTGAGCGTCAATATGGGCGAGATTCGTCCACACGCGCTGATGCAGACCTCTGCGCCACTGATTGCAGGCGAATTGATCGTGATTGGCAGTTCGGTGATGGATAACGGCTACGACGACGGCAACCCGTCCGGCGTCATCCGCGCCTATAACGTCATGACTGGCCAGTTGGTGTGGAACTTCGATCCGCAAAACCCGGACATTACCCAGCCAATAGCGGCCGACCAGAACTACCCACAAGACACACCTGTTGCCTGGGCAACCCTGAGCGCCGATGTTGAAAACGGTCTCGTGTACGTTCCCTTCGGCAATGCCTCGCCCGACGAAACCGGCACCCGGCGTGACCCCGGCAGCAATACCGAGAAGTTTCGCGATGCACTGGTGGCGCTGGACTTGAAAACAGGTGCGCTGCGCTGGAAGTTTCAGTCGTCGAACAATGACCTGTGGGATCGCGACAACCCTTCACAGCCTTCACTGCTTGCCGTGGGAAAAGACGGCAACAGGCAGCCTGCGTTGTTGTTGCCGACCAAAGTCGGGAATATCTTCGTGCTCAACCGCCTGACCGGCGAGCCGATAGTGCCTGTTGACCAGGTCAGCGTTCGCACCGAAGGCGGTGTTGCGGGCGAGCGTTTCGCGGCGACCCAGCCGGTCTCAAGGCTTAACTTCATCCCCCCGGCGTTGACCGAGAAGTCCATGTGGGGCATTACGCCTTTCGATCAGATGGCCTGCCGGATTACCTACAACTTACTTCGTTATGACGGCAATCCCTGGACACCTGCCACGGAGGCGGGCTCGCTGATCTATCCCGGCAACATCGGTGTGTTCAACTGGGGCTCGGTGGCGGTTGATCCTGACCGCCAATTGTTGATGGCAACACCGGTACGCCTTGCTTACATCTACAACCTGATCAAGCGACCCGATCAGGACGCGCAAAAGCGTTTGTTCACTCAGGAAGGCAAGCCGTACTGGAACGAAAACTTCAACGGTGACTACGCCATCCGCATCTCAAGGTTCGCCTCCAGCCTTGGCATTCCCTGCACTGCGCCACCATGGGGAACCCTGGCAGGGGTCGATCTGGCCACCGGAAAAACCGAATGGACACGCCGGGTTGGCACCACCAAAAACCTCAAGACCAGCTTCATGCAGGAGCGTTTTCCAGTCGGTTTTCCGATGGGCATGGTCGCCCATGGTGGTCCGCTGGTTACCGCAGGCGGTCTGGTATTCCATGGGGCGACAGCGGATAACTTCTTTCGCGCTTACGATGTGAATAACGGAGACGTGCTCTGGGAGCATGAATTGCCGGCTGGAGGGCAAGCGACACCTTCGACCTATACCGGCAGTGATGGCAAACAGTACGTGATCATTGCGGCTGGCGGCCACGGATCCCTTGGTACGACACTGGGTGACAGTGTGATTGCCTTCCGGCTTGATTGAGATCGGGTCAGGGCGGGGGAAAGGGCCGGAACAGGCCCTTTTCAGCATTTGCATGATGCATCTGCATCGCGTCAGGCAGTATCAGCCGCCTGCCATCCAGCGTGCCAGACCGTGCCGGCCGCTGACGCCGAGTTTGGCGGTGGCGCGCTTGAGGTAGGTTTCCACCGAGCTGTTTTTCACCTTCAGGCGCTGCGCCATTTCGGCCACAGTGCCACCGGTCAGCAAACCCAGGCACACCTCCTGCTCGCGTGCAGACAGAGTGACTGAATCCTGTGCCAGCCTGCCACTGAAAGCTTGATCCAGAGAACCGGGCTCGGGCTCGATACGGGGCTTGCGATGGCCTGCCTGGGCAAGGATTTGCGCATGATGCTCGACCAGCGGCAACAGTGTGTCGGAGAGACTCTTGAGTAATGAAAGCTCGGTCAGGGAAAACGCGCGCAGGGAAGTCAACCGATAAACGCAGATGATCCGTCGACGGTCACCGCTGCTGGAAACGAGATTGCACTGGTGAGTGTTTTGCTGTGGGCGTTGCGCGTCAAGCGGGGTTTTGAGCTGGACCAGCAACGGTGCCTGCATGTCCAGAATGCTTGATAGCAGAGGATGGTCTGTTGTTTCGGGGCTCGGAGGATCGTGCTGCAGGCCGGCGCTGCCGAGCAGATTGATGCGACTGATACTGCTCTGACGCACGTCCAGTGTCCATTCACTGAGGTCAAGCCCGTGAATAGGCACCAGCGCATCCACCAATTGCAACATCTGCTCGGAAAATGTGGCGGCACCGGTACTGGAAACCAGTTGAGCCAATTGCAGATAGAAGCGTGGATCGTCGCTGTATTCGAAATGTTGCGCCGTGTTCATCTTGAGCTTTCCTGATTCCGACCGCGCAAAAAGGACCTTGGTCGACTGCCGCGCGGTAACTACTGATTGCAATAACTGACAAGCCTGATGACTGGACTGGGTCTTTGGTATTCAGCCAAAGCTTTTGTCGTGCGTCTGTAACGGAAAACGGGGACAGATTTTCAACCTGCCAAACATGTATAAGCGATGAAGAGTGGCTATAAGCCAGTCTCCGGGGTCTGTCCGGGTTTAAGGGGCCATACATAGGCAGGTCGGCAGTGCTTAATCCGCGGCCTACCTGTCAAGAAGGACCTTGAGCCATGTTTGCCTCAGCCGCTGAAACTTTCCCTCTGACCGCTGCTCAGCGTGATATCTGGCTTGACCAGATCAGCCGTGGCGATTCTCCGCTTTACAACATCGGCGGCTACCTGCAACTGACCGGGCCGGTTGACCCGGCGAATCTGCATCGAGCGCTGGAACAACTGGTTGCCGCTCACGAAAGCCTGCGCACAGTGCTGATGCCGGGAGCAGGGGCGGATGGCTTGCCGCTTCAGTCATACGCTGCTGTCATGCCGCTGACCCTACCGTTACACGACTTCAGTGATCACCCCGAGCCGACCCGTGCAGCGCGAGCGCTGGTCAATGACCACATGCGGCTTCCATACGCACTGGATGGCAGCCCGTTGATCGATTTCCGCCTGATCCGTCTTGCCCAGGATCAGCACTGGCTGGTGGGCCAGGCCCACCATCTTATTCTTGATGGTTGGGGCTTCGGCCAGTTGTTCAAGTCCCTTGGCGAGCTTTACAGCGCATTGATGGCAGGTGAGCGCCTTGAGCTCAGTGCGCCAGGCTACCGCGCCTTCATTGCTGACGATGCGCAGTACCATGCGTCGAAGCGCTATTCGCTGGACAAGGCCTATTGGCTGGAAAAATACCGTAACCTGCCGGAACCGTTGCTGGTATCGCGCTATCACAACCGCCGAGCGACAGACCCGGCGCCGTCCCATGCCTGGGTGCAGGCACTTCCCCAGGCATTGCATGCGCGTATGAAGCAATTTGCCGAGCGCCACAATGCTTCGGCGTTTCATGTGTTGCTGGCGGTTCTGCATGTCTATTTCACGCGTACGGCGCAACGCGAAGAATGGATTGTGGGCTTGCCGTTACTCAACCGCAACGGCGCGCGCTTCAAGGCCACCCTTGGTCACTTCGCCCAGGTCAGTGCGGTGCGCATGGCCTTCGCCGACGGGCTGGACTTCGGTGCTCTGGTGGTCGAGGTACGTGACGCGCTGAAACGCGACTTCCGTCATCAACGTTTCCCCCTGAGCGAGCTCAATCGCAGCCTGGAGTTATCCCGCGAGGAGCGCGCGCAGTTGTTCGAAGTCTCGGTGTCCTACGAGCTGGAAGACCACGGTTACTGCTACGGCGAGGCTGAGGCACACACGGTAAAAGTCTCCAATGGCTATGAGGCGACGCCGCTGGCCATCCACTTGCGCACCAACAGCTACAACGACGATGCAGCGCTGCATCTGGTCCACCATCGCGCCTGGATCGAAGATACCGAGGCCCAGGCCATCGCCGGGCGTCTGCTACACATACTGGAGCAGGGCCTTGAAAACCCGACGCTCAAGCTTCAAGACTTCCACATTTCAGCGCCAGCTGAGCAATTGCAGATACAGGCCTGGAATCAGACTGAAAAAAATGCTGCCGAAGAGCAATTGATTCATCGACGCATCGAGCAACAGGCACGGACCCGCCCATATGCGGTGGCAGCGGTTTATCAGGGGCAACACCTGACCTACGCGCAACTCAACCGGCAGGCCAATGCGCTGGCTCAGCGCCTCATCTACCAGGGCGTCCGACCTGACGACCGCGTTGCCATCGTTTCCCGCCGTAGCCTGGAAACCCTGGTCGGGCTGTTGGCGGTCCTCAAGGCGGGCGCTGCCTATGTGCCCATCGACCCGTCACACCCACGCGAACGTTTGCATTACCTGCTCAGCGACAGTGCGCCGGTGGTGGTGTTGACGCTATCAACGCTGATCGACCGTCTGCCACCGCTGGCAATGCCGCTGATCGAGCTGGACCACTGCCCAGACAGTCAGGGGCCCGACAACAATCCGCAGGTGGCGGGGCTGAGCAGTGACAATCTGGTTTACGTGATCTACACATCGGGCTCCACCGGCCAGCCGAAAGGCGTGATGGTGGAGCATCGTACGCTGGCCAATCTGGTTGACTGGCATTGCGATGCGTTCGACGTGAAGGCGGGCAGTCATACGTCCAGCCTCGCCGGCTTCGGCTTCGATGCGATGGCCTGGGAGGTCTGGCCGACCCTGTGCGCGGGCGCAACCCTGCATCTGGCCCCGGTTCAGGAAGGCGGGGAGGACATTGAAGCGATGTTGAACTGGTGGCGTGCCCAGCCATTGGACGTCAGCTTCCTTCCGACCCCAGTGGCTGAGTACGCCTTCAGTCAGGACGAAGAACACCCGACCCTGCGCACTCTGCTGATCGGCGGCGACCGCCTTCGTCAATTCGTTCATAACCGCCGTTATGCCGTGGTCAACAATTATGGTCCGACCGAAACAACGGTAGTCGCCACCTCGGGCCAGGTACTGGCCAATGGCTCGCTGCACATCGGCGGCCCCATCGCCAACACGCAGGTTTACGTGCTCGATGAGCAGTTGCAACCGATGCCCGTGGGCGTTCCCGGTGAGCTTTACATCGGTGGTGCAGGCGTTGCGCGCGGTTACCTGAACCAGCCGCAATTGACCGAAGAGCGGTTTGTCGCCGACCCGTTCAGCAATGTCGAACAAGCGCGGATGTACCGCAGTGGTGATCTGGTGCGCTGGAACGCCGACGGGACCCTGGATTACCTGGGGCGCAACGATGATCAGGTGAAGATTCGTGGCATGCGCATCGAGCTGGGAGAAATCGAGGCGATGCTGGCCAGCCTGGAGGGTGTCAAGGATGCGGTGGTACTGATTCGCGACTTGCACCTGCTGGCCTGGTTCACTGAAACGTCTGCGGTCGACACCGACGCACTGACCCCTGCAATGCGAGCACGACTGCCGGGTTACATGGTGCCGCGCGCGTTCACGCGTCTGGCCGCACTGCCGTTGACGGCCAACGGCAAGCTTGACCGTCGCGCACTGCCTGACCCGGACCCGGCGTACCTGCTGGGTCAAGCTTACGAGGCCCCTCAGAGCGAGGTGGAAATCGCCATGGCGGCCATCTGGGCGCAAGTGCTGGGTGTGGAGCGGGTAGGGCGACACGATAACTTCTTCGAATTGGGCGGTCATTCATTGCTGGCCGTGAACCTGGTCGAGCAACTGCGCAAGGCGGGGCTGACGGCAGATGTGCATGCGCTGCTCAGCCAGCCGACACTGGCTGCTCTGGCCGCTTGGCAAAACGATGCTCAGGCATTCAAGGCACCTGCAAACCTTATCCCGCCAGGGTGCACCCGGATCACACCGCAGATGTTGAGCCTGGTTTCGCTTGAACAATCGGCCATTGATCGGATTGTCGCCAGCGTACCGGGCGGCGCGGCCAACGTGCAGGAAATCTACCCGCTGGCACCGTTGCAGGAAGGCATTCTTTATCACCATCTGACCGCCGAGCAGGGCGATCCGTACCTGTTGCAATGGCGTCTGGCATTCGACACGCCGCAGCGTCTGTGCGCGTGGGCCGATGCGTTGCAGCACGTTATCGACCGGCACGACATTCTGCGCACCTCGGTGGCCTGGGAAGGGCTGGAAAGTCCGCAACAAGTGGTCTGGCGCAACGCCGAACTGACCGTGCAGGCTATCGAGTTCGATGCCGAAGAAACAGAAATGGCGGTCATCGACCGCCTGCAAAGGCGCTTTGACGCCCGCCACCATCGACTGGACCTGTCACAGGCACCGTTGATGCGTCTGGTGCATGCCCATGAGCCGGCAAGCGGAGAAACAGTCGCCATTTTGCTGTTCCATCATCTGGTTCTTGATAACACCGCGATGGAAATTGTCAGCCGCGAGATGCAGACGTTGCTGTTCGGCCAGCGTTCTGACCTCAGAGTGCCGGTGCCTTATCGCAATTATGTAGCGCAAGTGCGGCTGGCCAGCGATGAGGCCGGTCACAGCGCGTTTTTCAGTGAAATGCTTGGTGATGTCGAAGAGCCGACCTTGCCGTTTGGCATACAGGACGTGCGTGCCGACGGCAGTGGCATCGAGGAGGATCGACGGTCACTTGATCACGCCCTTGCCCTGCGACTGCGCGAACAGGCGCGGCAACTCGGTGTGAGCGCTGCAAGCCTGATGCATCTTGCCTGGGCGCGGGTCCTCGGGGTGCTGGCCAATCGTCGGGACGTGGTGTTCGGCACCGTATTGTTGGGGCGCATGAGTGGCGAGGGGGCTGATCAGGCGCTTGGCGTATTCATCAATACCCTGCCGCTGCGGGTCGATACGGCGCTGACCACTCGGGCGGCCGTCAAAGCCGTCCATTCGAAGCTGTCTGCACTGATCGCTCATGAACAGGCTTCGCTGGTGCTCGCTCAAGGCTGCAGTGCCGTTGCATCAGGTTCGCCGCTGTTCAGCGCACTGCTCAATTACCGCCACAGTGCTGACGTAAAGCCACAGGACGGTGAAGGTCTCTGGCAAGGCGTGCGGGTGCTCGGCGGCGATGTGCGCAGCAACTACCCGCTGACGCTCAGCGTGGACGATCTGGGCGAAGGCTTCGACCTGCATGTCTTGGCGCTGCAAGGCATGGGCGCCGAGCGCATCGCTGGCTGGGTGCTCAATACGCTGGCGCATTTGCTGGAGACGCTGGAAGAGGCGCGGCCACTGAAGCTGGAAAACGTTTCGATTCTCGACGCCGAAGAGCGCAGCCATTTGCTGCTCGATTTCAACGATAGCGAACAGGGCTTTGCGCAGCATTGCACGGTGAATGAGCTGATCGAAGCGCAGGCAGCCAGCCGCCCCGACAGTCCTGCGGTGATTCAGGGCGGCAACGTCCTGACTTACGCACAGCTGAACGAGCGAGCCAATCGCCTGGCTCACCATCTTATCGGCCTGGGTGTCACAGCAGATGAACGGGTCGCGTTGTGCCTGCACCGTGGCCCGCAGCGGCTGGTCGCCATGCTGGCGGTGCTCAAGGCCGGAGCTGCCTACGTGCCGGTAGATCCGGTCTACCCGGCGGAGCGAATTGCTTACCTGCTGGAGGACAGCGCACCTCGCGTGGTCCTGACCGAAGACTCGACGCGCGATCTGGCGGGCAATACAGCGCAGTTGAACATCGAGCAGATCAACTGGCTTGAGGCGTGCGCCAGCAACCCGTCGGTAGCGGGCTTTGATGAGCATAATCTGGCTTACGTCATCTACACCTCCGGTTCAACCGGCCAGCCCAAAGGCGTCATGGTTGAACATTGCACGCTGGTCAACCTGGTCCACTGGCATTGCCAGGCGTTTGACCTGCAGGCTGGCAGTCATACGGCGAGCGTGGCAGGTTTCGGGTTTGACGCGATGGCCTGGGAAGTGTGGCCCGCATTGTGTGCCGGTGCCGTGCTGCATCTGCCGCCGGCACAGGTCGGCAACGAACACGTGGATGAGTTGCTCGACTGGTGGCTGGAACAGCCACTTCAGGTCAGTTTCCTGCCGACTCCGGTGGCTGAACAGGCATTCAGACGCCCTCGTCAGCACCCGACGCTGCGCACGCTGCTGATCGGCGGCGACCGTTTGCGTCAGTTTGACAGCGACCCGGGGTTCGCCGTGGTCAACAACTATGGCCCGACCGAAACCACCGTGGTGGCCACCTCGGGCGTGGTAAAGCCGGGTGGCGCACTGCACATCGGCGGCCCGATTGCCAATACCCGTGTTTACGTACTGGACGGGCAGTTACAGCCCGTACCGGTGGGTGTCATCGGCGAGCTGTACATCGGCGGAGCAGGGGTTGCACGGGGCTATCTGAACCGGCCGCAGATGACCGAAGAGCGTTTTATTGCCGACCCGTTCAGCGACAAGGCGCAGGCACGTATGTATCGCAGCGGCGACCTGGTGCGCTGGAACGCCGATGGCAGTCTGGATTACCTGGGGCGCAACGATGATCAGGTGAAAATTCGCGGCATGCGTATCGAACTCGGCGAAATCGAGGCGACCCTGGCCAGTCAGGCGCAGGTCCAGGATGCCGTGGTGCTGGTGCGCGGCGAACGTTTGCTGGCCTGGTTTACCGAAAACTCACCTGTCACCCCCGATGTCCTGCGTGAAGCGCTGCGCGCGCACCTTCCCGCGCACATGGTGCCGCTGGCCTTTACACGCCTGGACACGCTGCCCTTGACCAGTCATGGCAAGCTGGATCGCCGTGCCTTGCCGGACCCTGAACTGGAAGAACTGAGCGGGCAGGCCTACGAGGCACCGCAAGGCGAAACAGAGACCATCATGGCCGGTCTCTGGGCGCAGGTGCTGGGTCTGGAGAAAGTCGGACGGCACGACAACTTCTTTGAACTGGGCGGTCATTCGCTGTTGGCGGTCAGCCTGGTCGAGCGCCTGCGCAATGCGGGCCTCAGCGTCGATGTACGGGTGCTGCTCGGCCAGCCGACCGTTGCCGCTCTGGCCGCATCGGTAGGCAAAGGCCGTGAAATTTCTGCGCCTGCCAACCGCGTTCCAGCCGGTTGCACACACATCACGCCGGATCTGCTCAGCCTGACACAGCTCGATCAGACGACCATCGAGCGTATAGTCGCCACGGTGCCTGGCGGCGCGGCCAACGTGCAGGAGATCTACCCGCTGGCACCGTTGCAGGAAGGCATTCTTTATCACCACCTGACCGCCGAGCAGGGCGACCCGTACTTGCTGCAATTGCGCATCAACGTCGACAGCCCGGAGCGCCTGGCGGCGGTGGCCGACGCGCTGCGCAAGGTCATTGCCCGACATGACAGCCTGCGCACGGCAATCGTCTGGGAAGGACTCGACACGCCGCAACAGGTCGTCTGGCGTCAGGCTGATCTGCTTGTCGAGCGTGTATCGTTAGCGCAAATCGATGCGCCCGCAGGCTCGGCACGCTTGAACCTGAGCTGCGCGCCGCTGATTCGCCTGGCTTATTGCCCGGACGAGACGGGCTCTGGCCTTTCAGCAACGCTGATGTTCCATCACATCGTGGTGGACGCCACTGCGCTTGAGGTCATGCGTGAGGAAATGCTCGCCCATCTGCGCGGCGAACCCGGTCCAATGCAGCCCGCCGTGCCTTATCGCAACTATGTGGCGCAGGCGCGTCTGGGTGTCAGCGAAGCGGAGCACGAAGCTTACTTCCGCGAGCAACTGGGCGATATCGACGCGCCGACGCTGCCATTCGATCTGCGCGACGTGCAGGGTGACGGCCGCTCCATCGAACAAGCGCAGCAGGTGCTGCCTGACGCGCTGCTGCAAAGCCTGCGCGGCCAGGCTCGGCAACTTGGGGTCAGTGTCGCCAGCCTGCTTCACCTGGCATGGGCGCGCGTTCTGTCTGCGGCCACCGGCACTGACCGGGTGGTATTCGGCACTGTCCTGCTGGGTCGTTTGCAGGGCGGTGCGGGTGCCGACCGCGGCATGGGCATGTTCATCAATACACTGCCGCTGCGAATTGATCTGGGTAACGTCGGTATACGTGAAAGTGCACGCGCTACTCACGCCCGGCTTGCGGCGCTGCTGGGTCATGAACATGCGTCTCTGGCTCAGGCCCAACGCTGGAGCGGGGTGGCCGCGCCCTTGCCGTTGTTCAGTGCGATTCTCAACTACAGACACGCCGCAGGCCAGGCCCGTCAGGATGCGCAACTCGACGCGTGGCGCGGTCTGGAGATTCTGGCCAGCGAGAAGCACACCAACTATCCGTTGAGCCTCAACGTCGATGACCTGGGCGATAGCCTGCGCCTGAGTGTCACCGTGCCACCTCAAGTGGGTGCGCAACGTATCTGTGGTTATGTGCAACAGACGTTGACAGGCATCGTTGATGCGCTTGAATGCCAGCCGGATCTGCCTGTGCAGCATCTTTCCGTGCTGAACGCCGACGAGCGCCAGCGCTCGCTGGTCGACTTCAACGCTACGACGGTTCATCACGATCTTCAACAAACCCTGCAAGGGTTGTTCGAGGCGCAGGCAGTGCGCACGCCGCAGGCTGTTGCCCTGCGCGCCGGGCGTTCGCAACTGAGCTATCGACAGCTCAACGAACAGGCCAACTGTCTGGCCCATCACCTGATCGATGTGGGTGTGCGGCCCGATGATCGCGTAGCGATCTGTGTCGAGCGCGGCCTGTCGATGGTCGTTGGCCTGTTGGCCATTCTCAAGGCCGGTGGCGCGTACGTGCCGCTTGACCCGGGCTACCCGCGCGAGCGCCTGCAATACATGGTCAAGGACAGTGCGCCGGTGGCTTTGCTGGTGCATGCAGGCACGCGCAATCTGCTCGACGATGAACATACCCTGCGGGTCGACCTGGACAGCTCGACCTGGGACATGCAGCGCGGTGATAACCCGCGTGTCCCCGGCCTGATGCCGGATCATCTGGCGTATGTGATTTACACCTCGGGCTCCACCGGCACGCCCAAAGGGGTGATGGTCGAGCATCGTAACGTCAGCAATCTGGTGCAGTGGAGTTCTCGACTGTGCCCACCCACAGCGGCCAGCGCGTTGTTGCAAAAGACGCCGATCAGCTTTGACGCCTCGGTCTGGGAGATTTTCTGGCCGTTGAGCAGCGGTATCCCGCTGGTGCTGGCCCGCCCTGACGGCCAGCGCGATCCTGCGTATCTGGCGCAGTTGATTCAGGAACGTCAGGTCAGCGTGGTGCAGTTTGTTCCGGTGCTGTTGCAGCAGTTTCTCGACCTGCCACAAAGCAGCCAGTGCCTCAGCCTGACCGACATCGTCTGCGGCGGTGGCGAGCTGACCATCGCCCTGGCCGAGCAGTTACGCAAGCAACTGCCGCAGGCACGCCTGCACAACGTTTATGGCCCTACCGAAACCACGGTGGATTGCAGTGTCTGGACACTGGAACCCGACCAGGCCGTGCCGGAAAGTGCTTTGCCTATCGGTCGCCCGATCAGCAACACGCGGTTGTATGTACTGGATGCCTATGACCAGCCTGTGCCCTTGGGTGTTATCGGTCAGTTGCATATTGGTGGTGCCGGGGTAACCCGTGGTTACCTGAACCTGCCGCAAGCCGACGCCGAACGCTTTATCGACAGCCCCTTCGTGGCGGGCGACCGGCTGTACCGCAGTGGCGATCTTGTGCGTCAGCGGGCGGATGGCAACCTCGAGTTCCTCGGCCGCAATGACGATCAGGTGAAAATCCACGGGCTGCGTATCGAGCCTGGCGATATTCAAGCCTGCCTGACCCGTCATCCGGGGATTGAACAGGCCGTCGTGCTGGTTCGCGACGAGCGCCCGGGCGGCCAGCGGCTGGTGGCCTATTACACCGGCACGCCGCTGCCGGTCGAGACACTGCGTGAGGTGCTGCGTGCGCAACTGCCGGATTACATGGTGCCGGCACTGTTTGTGCACCTGGACGCCATGCCGCTGAGCCCCAACGGCAAGCTGGACCGCAAGGCTTTGCCTGCGCCGGGCGGCGATGCGCTACTGACCCGCCCTTATGAAGCACCGCAAGGCGAAACCGAAGCCTTGCTCGCCAGACTCTGGGGCGAGCTGCTCGGAGTCGGGCAAGTCGGACGACACGACAACTTTTTCGAACTGGGCGGGCACTCGCTGCTGGCGGTGAACCTGACTGCGCGCCTGCGCCAGGAAGGCATCGAGGCCGATGTCCGGGCGCTGTTCGAACAACCTACGCTGGCAGGCTATGCAGCCATCACAGAGAGCATGGAGATAATACTGTGAGCATCAACGAACTATTGGCGGCACTCAAAGCTCACGCTATTCACCTGACGGTCAAGGACGGACAACTGGTAGTGCAGGGCAACCGCCGTGCATTGACCGAAAACGGTCTGCTGGAGCACCTGCGCGAGCACAAGCCGGCGCTCATAGAACTCATCGAACAAGGCGACTACCAGAACAGCAAACGCGGCGCACTGACGTTGCCCGCCAATGGCATCCCTCAGGGCTGCGAGCAAATCACTGCGCAGATGCTGACGCTGGTGGAGCTTGATCAGGCAACCATCGACCAGTTGCTGGACGCAATACCGGGAGGTGCCGCCAATGTGCAGGACATCTACCCGCTGGCTCCGCTGCAGCAAGGCATTTTGTACCATCACGTTACCGCCACTCAGGGCGACCCGTATGTGATGCAGGTGCAATTCGCCTTTTCTGATCAGGCGCGTCTGAAGGCATTCGCCCAGGCGCTGCAAACCGTCATCAACCGGCATGACATTCTGCGCACCTCAGTGCACTGGAACGGTCTGGAAACCCCGGTGCAAGTGGTCTGGCGTCACGCTGAACTCAAGGTCGATACCTCGCCGAGCGCCGAAGGCATAACCATGGTGCTGGGCCAGGCACCGCTGATGCGTCTGGTCTGCCATGAGCCGGCGCAAGGTCAGGGGGTGCAGGCCACGCTGCTGTTCCACCATATCGCCATGGACCACAGTGCGCTGGAAGTTGTGCGTCATGAAATACAGGCGTGCCTGTCGGGGCAGGCCGGGCTGCTGGGTGTACCTGTACCGTTCCGCAACTATGTCGGGCAGGCGTTGCTGGGCGTCAGCGAAGAACAGCATGAAGCGTTCTTCCGCGACATGCTCGGCGACCTCGACGAACCGACCCTGGCTTACAGCCTGCAGGATTTGAGCGGTGACGGCGATGAGCTCGAAGAGCACAGTGTCACGCTTGATCTGCTGCTGTGCCAGCGTTTGCGCGCTCAGGCGCGGACCCTGGGAGTAAGCGTCGCCAGCCTGTTTCACCTCGGCTGGGCACGGGTGCTGGCAGGCCTTGCCGGACAATCACGGGTTGTCTTCGGCACTGTGCTGATGGGGCGCCTGCTGGGTGCCGAGGCCACGGAGCGAGCGCTGGGCATCTTCATCAACACCTTGCCGCTGCGTCTCGATCTGAACGATCAAGGCGTGCAAGCAGCAGTACGGGCAACTCACCAGCGTCTGACCGCACTGATGCGCCATGAACACGCACCACTGGCACTGGCTCAGCGCTGCAGCGGGGTGCAAGCGCCGACGCCGTTGTTCAACGCCTTGCTCAACTATCGCCACAGTTCACCAGCGCAGGCTTCCGGTGAAACATGGCAGGGCATTGAGGTGCTGCATGCTCAGGAGCGCAGCAACTACCCGCTGGTACTGAGCGTCGATGATCTGGGCGATGCGTTTGGCTTTACCGCACAAGCCACCGCAGGTATCAGTGCGCAAAGCATTTGCGCTTACATGCAATGGACCATGGAAAGTGTGCTCGATGCGCTGGAGCAGACGCCGCAGATGCCCGTCGATCAGCTTGATATCGTGCCCGCCAGCGAGCGAGCGCAGCTTCTGCTCGGCTTCAATGATCGGCAGGCCGACTATGAACGCCGGCTGACGATTCACCAGCGCATCGAACACCTGGCAGAGCAACAGCCTGATGCGATCGCCGCGCAAGTGGGCGAGCAATGCCTCAGTTACAGCGAACTGAACGCGCACGCCAATGCGCTCGCCCAGCACTTGATCGGCATCGGCGTACAGCCCGACGATCGCGTTGCCGTGGTTGCACGACGCAGTCTGGAGACGCTGGTCGGCTTGCTGGCCGTGCTCAAGGCCGGGGCGGGCTACGTACCGGTTGACCCGGCGCATCCGGATGAGCGTATCGCTTATTTGCTGACTGACAGCGCACCGGTTGCGGTATTGACGCAACAGGCATTTGTGGAACGCCTTAACGGGGTTTCAGGGTTGCAAGGGCTGGAAGCACCGCTGATCGACCTTGACCTGGCGAACTGGCCGCAACAGCCAGGCAACCCGCACATCGATGGGCTCAATTCGACTCATCTCGCCTACGTGATCTACACCTCGGGTTCGACCGGTCAGCCCAAGGGCGTGATGGTCGAGCACCGGACGCTGAATAATCTGGTCGACTGGCACCGCGCCGCCTTCGATCTGCGCGCGGGCAGTCACACCGCCAGTGTGGCGGGTTTTGGTTTTGACGCCATGGCCTGGGAAGTCTGGCCAGCCTTGTGCGCCGGGGCGACATTGCACCTGCCGCCCGCCGAGATCGGCAATGAACAGCTCGATGCGCTGCTTGACTGGTGGTTGAGCCAACCGTTGCAGGTCGCATTTCTACCCACGCCTGTTGCCGAGTACGCCTTCAGTCGCAACCTGCGTCACCCGACCCTGCGCACGCTGCTGATCGGCGGCGACCGTCTGCGCCAGTTCCATCGTGATCCAGGCTTCGTAGTGATCAACAACTATGGCCCGACCGAGACCACGGTGGTCGCTACCTCAGGCCGCCTGTTCCCCAATGGCAGCCTGGACATCGGCAAGCCCATCGCCAATAGCTCGGTTTATTTGCTGGATAACCGCCAGCAACTGGTCCCGCTGGGTGTGGCAGGCGAGCTGTACATTGGCGGCGACAGTGTCGCTCGCGGTTACCTGAATCAGCCGCAACTGACTGCTGAGCGCTTTCTGCGCGACCCTTTCTCCGGACAACCACAGGCGCGCATGTACCGCACCGGCGACCTGGCGCGCTGGAACGCAGATGGCACGCTGGAGTACCTGGGCCGTAACGACGACCAGGTGAAGATTCGTGGCGTGCGCATTGAACTGGGTGAAATAGAAAGCCAGCTCGGCCAATTGCCAGGCATCGAGGAAGCGCTGGTCCTGGCTCGCGAAGATGAGCCGGGGCAACCACGGCTGGTGGGTTACTTCACTGAACGTGCAGACGCTCCCACCACCACAGTAGAGCAATTGCGTACCGCGCTGCTGGCCCGCCTGCCGGGTTATATGGTGCCCGGCGCATTGGTACGACTGGAAAGCTGGCCACTGACGGCCAACGGCAAGGTCGACCGCCGTGCATTGCCAGTCCCCGACCGCGATGCGCTGTCGACCGGGGAATACCAGGCACCGCAAGGTGATCTGGAGAACGCACTGGCCCTCATCTGGAGCGAATTGCTGCAGGTCGAGCGGGTAGGGCGTCATGACCGGTTCTTTGATCTGGGTGGCCATTCGCTGTTGGCCATGCGTATGGTTTCTCAGGTGCGCCAGCGTCTGTCACTTGAGCTTGCCCTTGGCGACCTGTTTGCCGACAGTTCGCTGATCGCGGTGGCGCACTGCCTGACGGCTGCCGCGCGCAGCCAGTTGCCTGCCATCGACGTGCAGCCACGCACCGGCCCTGTTCCGCTGTCTTCTGCTCAGCAGCGCATCTGGTTCATGGCGCAAATGGAAGATGCCAACAGCGCCTACAACATCTCATTGGGCCTGAAACTGAGCGGCCCGCTGGACAGACGTGCCTTGACGCGTGCGCTGGAACGCATTGTCGCCCGCCACGATAGCCTGCGCAGCCAATTCAGCCAGGAAGACGACAAGGCCTGGGTGCAGGCGGCGTCCGTCACTGTAGTGCCCGATATTGGCTGGCAGGATTTGCGTGGCCAGGACGCGGGGGCCTTACAGGCGGTAGTAAAGGAAGAGGCAGCGCAGCCCTTCGATCTGCACCGCGACCTGCCGATTCGTGGTCGCTTGCTGTGCCTGGCTGAAGACCGTCACGTTTTGCTGCTGACCGTACACCACATCGTTGCCGATGGCTGGTCGCTGGGTGTTCTGACCCGTGAACTTACCGCGCTTTATCAGGCGTTCAGTCAAGGTCAGGATGATCCGCTGCCTGCGCTGACGCTGCAATATGGCGATTACGCAGTGTGGCAACGTAACTGGCTGGACGCCGAACGGTTGAGCCATCAGGGCGATTACTGGCAGCAGGCACTGGCGGGTGCGCCGGTACTGTTGACCTTGCCCACTGACCGTCCACGGCCTGCGCATCAGGACTATACCGGGGCCAGTGTCACGCTGGATCTCGATCCGCGCCTGAGCAGCGACCTCAGGACCTTCTGCCATGAGCAGTCGGTGACACCGTTCATGCTGTTCATGGGGGCCTGGGCCGCATTGCTGACGCGCTTGTCCGGCCAGGAGGAAGTCGTCGTCGGCATGCCGGTTGCCAACCGCCGCCATGCCGAAATCGAAGGCCTGATCGGTCTGTTCGTCAATACCCTGGCCGTGCGTGTCGATACCTCGGGCGAGCCGGATGCTGTGACGCTTCTGGCCCGCATCAAGGCCCGCGTTGTGGCAGCGCAGGACCATCAGGACCTGCCTTTCGAGCAGGTGGTGGAGCGCTTGCGACCGCCTCGCAGTCTTTCGCATAGCCCTTTGTTCCAGGCATCACTGACCTGGGACGGCAGCCAGGGTCTGGATTTGCAACTGGGCGACATGCACCTGGAACCGCTGGAAGAGCAGGCCGCTTTCGCAAAATTCGACCTTGCGCTGAGCGTCGGCGACAGCGCCGATGGTTTCCGCTGCATCGTGGAATATGCGACAGCGCTGTTTGACCGCAGCACCATCGAACGCTATCTGGGTTACCTGGAGGCGATATTGAGCGGCATGGTCGCCGACAGCCAGACGGTCGTGAACCACATTCCGCTCTTGTCGGGTAGCGAGCGTCGGCAGTTGACCGACGGTTTCAATGCACCCGATGCGGTTTACCCGCAGGGGCTGACCCTGCACAGCCAGTTTGAAGCACAAGTGCAGCGCACGCCGGATGCGATTGCCGTGACGTTCGAGGATACATCCTGGAGCTACGCGACACTCAACGCCCAGGCCAATAAAATTGCACATCGCCTGATCGGCATGGGCATCAGTGTGGATGACCGTGTTGCCATCTGCACGCAGCGCAGCCTGCAAATGATCGCGGGCCTGCTGGGCATTCTCAAGGCCGGTGGCGCCTATGTGCCGCTGGACCCGGCTTACCCACTCGAGCGTCTGGCCTACACCCTCGGCGACAGCGCGCCAGTGGCGTTGTTGAGTCAGCGGTCAGTGCAGCACGCCCTGCCGGTGTCAGACGTGCCGGTAATCAGTCTCGACGATACCGATTTGCAGGACGAGTCCGCCTCTAATCCGCAGGTGCCGGTAAAGCCCACGAGCCTGGCTTATATCATCTACACCTCGGGCTCAACCGGTCAGCCCAAGGGTGTGATGATCGAACACCGCAACGTTGCACGACTGTTTTCGGCCACCGATGACTGGTTCGGTTTCAACGAAAAGGATGTCTGGGCACTGTTCCACTCGTTTGCCTTCGATTTCTCGGTCTGGGAAATCTGGGGCGCATTGCTGTATGGCGGACGTTTGTTGATCGTGCCGCAACTGGTCAGCCGCTCGCCGGAAGACTTCTACAGCCTGCTGTGCAGTGCCGGGGTAACGGTGCTCAACCAGACGCCGAGCGCGTTCCGGCAACTGATCGCTGCCCAAAGCGAGAACGAGCAGGCGCACTCGCTGCGCCAGGTGATTTTCGGCGGTGAAGCACTGGAAACAGCGATGCTCAAGCCGTGGTATGCCCGAAACGTGAACGCCGCAACACAGCTGGTGAACATGTACGGCATCACCGAAACCACGGTGCATGTGACCTATTACCCGTTGCAGCCCGAAGACGCCATGCGTGTCGGTGCCAGTCCTATCGGCAAGCGTATTCCCGATTTGCAGATGTATGTCCTCGACGCCCGCGGCGAGCCGGTGCCGGTAGGCGTGGTCGGCGAACTGTATGTTGGCGGTGCCGGTGTGGCGCGGGGTTATCTGAACCGTGAAGCGCTCACGGCCGAACGTTTCCTCGACAACCCGTTCAGCACTGCACCGGATGCGCGCATGTACCGTACCGGCGACCTTGGACGGTGGATGGCCGACGGTAGCCTGGAATACATGGGCCGTAACGACGAACAGGTCAAGATTCGCGGTTTCCGTATTGAGCTGGGTGAGATCGCGTCTCGCCTGAACGATCATCCGGATGTCATCGACGCGGTGGTAGTGGCACGCGAGGATGTGCCGGGCGACAAACGACTGGTTGGCTATTACACCTGCGGTGAAGATAAAACCGGGCTGGATATCGAGCAGTTGCGTGCCTGGCTGTCGGGGCTGCTGCCCGAATACATGGTGCCTGCGGCTTTTGTAAGGCTGGCCAGCCTGCCAGTCACGGCGAACGGCAAACTGGACCGCAAAAGTTTGCCGGCACCGGATCGCGACAGTATCGCCAGCCGAGCCTATGAAGCGCCGCAGGGTACGATCGAAATCGCCCTGGCCAGCCTCTGGGCCGAATTGCTGCATGTGGAGCAGGTTGGGCGTCAGGATAACTTCTTTGAACTGGGCGGCCACTCATTGCTGGCTGTGACCCTGATTGCGCGTATGCGTCGTCTGGACATGCGTGCCGACATTCGTGTTCTGTTTGTTCAGCCAACACTGGCAGCACTGGCTGACGCCGTCGGTCGCGACACTGAAGTCAAAGTGCCGGCCAACCTGATCGATGCGCACTGCCAGCGCATTACACCCGAACTGCTGCCATTAGTAGCGCTGGATCAGCCAGCCATCGACCGTATCGTCGCGAAGGTGCCGGGCGGTGCCGCCAATGTGCAGGATATTTATCCGCTGGGCCCCTTGCAGACAGGCATTCTTTACCACCACCTGACCGCCGGGGACAGCGATCCCTATCTGTTGCAGCCGCAGTTTGCGTTCGCCGACGTATCGCGGCTGGACGCTTTCTGCGATGCATTGCAGCGGGTGATCGAACGCAACGATATGCTGCGCACCGCGTTGTTCTGGGAAGGTTTGCAAACGCCGGTGCAGGTGGTCTGGCGTCAGGCTCCCATGCACGTTCAAGAGACAGCGTTGCACGACCTTTTCAATGCCCCACGCATGGACCTTACTCAGGCTCCGCTGCTGCATCTGGTCTATGCCCATGACCCCGCCAACCACAGGATTGCGGCGGTTCTGCGTTACCACCATGTGATCATGGACCATATTGCCCTTGATGTACTGAGCCATGAATTGCAGGCCGTACTGCTGGGCAACGAAGCGTCGCTCGCAGCGCCCGTGCCGTACCGAAATTACATCGCCCACGTCCTCCAAGGGCCTGGCGACGAGGCCCATGAAGCGTTCTTCCGCGAGCAGTTGGGCGATGTCGATGAGCCGACCCTGCCTTACGGCCTGGTAATGGCATCGGCAGATCAGATTCCTGGCGAGGCCCGACTCACACTGGACATCGACCTGTGCCATCAGGTTCGTGATCAGGCAAGGCAACTGAGCGTCAGCGCCGCTACTTTGATGCACCTGGCCTGGGCTCAGGTCCTGGGGCAGTTGTCCGGGCGCGACAGCGTGGTATTCGGCACCGTACTGCTTGGACGGTTGCGCGGTGGCGAAGGCGGCGAGCGGGCCTTGGGTGTGTTTATCAACACCTTGCCGCTACGCATGGACCTGGGCGGGCATTGCGCGCGCAGTGCGGTGCTCGACCTGCACGCTCGTCTGGTCGGCATGCTCACCCACGAGCATGCTCAGTTGGCACTGGCCCAGCGATGCAGCGCCTTGCCGGCTGGCGCGCCGCTGTTCAATACGTTGCTCAACTACCGCCACAGCGCTGTGCCTGAGGTCGATGACCAGGCAAGCAACGCTGCATGGCAAGGGATTGAGGTCGTGCATGCAGAAGAGCGCAGCAACTACCCGCTGACCCTGTGTATCGATGACTTCGGCGATGCGTTCAGCCTGACTGCCCAGACTGCGCCGGGTATTGATCCGCAACGGATTTGCGCTTATGTGCAACAAGCTCTTGTCCATTTGGTGCAGGCACTGGAGCAGCAATCGGAGACGGCTTTGATCGAATCATCGGTGCTGCCGGAGGCTGAACACGCGCTGTTGTCGGCCACGTTCAACAACACCCGTCGTGAATACCCCCGCGAGCAGCTCGTGCATCGCCTGTTTGAGCGCCGTGCTGCGCTGCATCCGCATGCAGTGGCTGCCGTGCATGGCCGCCGTTCGCTGACTTATGGAGAGCTGAACGAACGTGCCAACCACCTGGCCCATTACCTGCTGGGGCAAGGTGTGAAGCCCAATGAGCATGTAGCGATTCTGCTGCCTCGCTCGCTGGAACTGGTGATCAGCCAGTTGGCGATCGGTAAATGTGCAGCGACCTACGTACCACTGGACGTCAACGCGCCTGCCGAGCGGCAGAATTACATGCTCGATGACTGCATGGCGAAATACGTGTTGACGCAGAGCGCCATGTCGACTGCCTCATCCGTGCGGCGTATCGATCTGGACCGCCTGACTCTCGACGATCAACCTGCGCATGATCCGGGCTTGCCACAGGCCTCTGATACAGCGGCTTACGTCATGTATACCTCCGGTTCGACGGGGGCGCCAAAAGGCGTACGTGTCGGCCATCGCGGCATAACCCGACTGGTATTGAACAACGGTTATGCCGATTTCAATGAGCAGGACAGCATCGCTTTTGCCTCCAATCCGGCGTTCGATGCAAGCACCATGGAAGTCTGGGGTGCATTGCTCAACGGCGGGCAGTTGTTGGTGATCGAGCACACCACGCTGATTGACCCGATGCGTTTCAGCGCGGCCCTGCGTCAGGGCAATGTCAGCGTGCTGTTTTTGACCACCGCGCTGTTCAACCAGTACGTGCAACTGATTCCAGAGGCACTTGGGGGCCTGCGCCTGCTGCTTTCAGGCGGAGAGCGCGCAGACCCGGCCAGCTTCCGCAAACTGCTTGCCCAGGCACCGGGTCTGCACCTGCTGAACGCTTACGGCCCCACCGAGACGACTACCTTCGCCACTGCCTGCCAAGTACGAACGCTGGCCGATGAGGCCGAATACGTGCCTATCGGTCGCCCCATCGGCAACACCAGTGTTTACGTGCTCGACGCTCATCAGCGCCTGACACCGTTGGGAGCTATCGGTGAGCTTTACATCGGTGGCGACGGTGTGGCGCTGGGTTATCTGAACCGCCAGGATCTGACCGACGAGAAGTTTATTGCCGACCCGTTCAGCGATCAGCCTGGCGCCATGCTGTACCGCACCGGCGATCTGGGTCGCTGGCTGGATGACGGCCAACTGGAATGCCTGGGACGCAACGACGATCAAGTGAAAATCCGTGGCTTCCGTATTGAGCTGGGCGAAATTGTCAATTGTCTGCACCAGTTGCCGGGGGTCAGAGAGGCCGTTGTTCTGGCTCGTGAGGACGAGCCGGGCAATGTACGTCTGGTTGCCTATTTCACCAGCCAACAGGAGGCCGATGCCCCAGGGCCTGAGCAAATGCGTGCTCATCTGCAGGCCAACCTGCCTGAATACATGGTTCCAGGGGCCTATATAGAGCTGACCGCGCTGCCGCTGACTGCCAACGGCAAACTCGACAGCCGTGCGCTGCCCAAACCGGATCACTCGTCGCTGCTGGGACTGGCCTACGAGCCACCGCATGGAGAGATTGAAGTGGCTCTGGCGCAGATCTGGGCTGAAGTTCTACAGATTGAACAGGTAGGCCGCCACGACCACTTCTTCGATCTGGGCGGGCATTCCTTGCTGGCCATGCGCATGGTGTCGCAGGTGCGTCAACAGATGGGCATGGAGTTGCCATTGGGCGAACTGTTCGCGCTGGGCGAGCTGGCTGCCGTCGCCAGTGCGCTGGCCGGTGCCGGGCGCAGTGAACTGTCGTTGATCCTGCCTGCACCGCGTGATCAGTCGTTACCACTGTCGTTCGCCCAGCAGCGCTTGTGGTTCCTGGCGCAGATGGAAGGTGGCAATGAGGCGTACAACATCCCGCTGGCCCTGCGCATACGGGGCTTGCTGGATGTTGCTGCGCTGACCGCTGCGGTATCGCGGATCATCGAGCGCCACGAAACCCTGCGCAGCCGGTTCGTCGCCTGCGAGGAGGGTGCAGAGGTTGTATTTACCGCGCCTGCGGCCATGCCGGTCCTGCATGTTGAAGATCTGCGTCAAATGCCGGAAACACTGGCCGAACGTGTTGCTGTAGAGGCCACCGCAGCGTTCGATCTGACGCGTGGGCCGCTGATCCGAGGCTGCCTGCTACAGGTGGAAGACGAGCAGCATGTGTTGTTGCTGACGGTGCACCACATCGTCGCTGACGGTTGGTCGCTGGGCGTGCTGACTCGCGAATTGCTCGCGTTGTACCCGGCATTGCATCAAGGCAAGGACGATCCCCTGCCAGCTTTGGCTATTCAATACGCCGACTATGCGGTATGGCAGCAGGGCTGGATGAGCGGCGAGCGCCTGCAACATCAGGCAGCCTATTGGCGACAAGCGCTGGAAGGCGCACCGACGCTACTGACGCTGCCTGCCGACCGGCCCCGCCCGGCACAGCAGGACTTCGCCGGTGCCAGCCTGAACGTGCGGCTGGACGGGCCACTGACGGCAGGCTTGCGAGCGCTGGCGCAACGGCAAGGCGTCACGCTGTACATGACCTTGCTGACCGCATGGGGCGCATTGCTGGCGCGTCTTTCCGGTCAGGCCGAAGTGGTGGTCGGCAGCCCGATTGCAGGACGCGGTCGTGCGGAGCTGGAAGGGCTGATCGGGCTGTTCGTCAACACGCTGGCCGTGCGCATCGATACAGCCTCGGCGATGACCGGTAATGCATTGCTGGCACAGGTCAGGGAGCGGGTACTGGAGGCTCAGGATCATCAGGACCTGCCATTCGAGCAGGTGGTGGAAATTGTCCGACCGAACCGCAGCCTGGCTCACTCCCCGTTGTTCCAGACCACGCTCAACTGGCTGGCCGGTGAAACCTCGTTACCGGACATGGACGGCCTGTCGCTGAGCGTGGTCGAGCAGGGGAGTCAGGTCTGCAAGTTTGATCTGTCGTTGAACCTCGGTGAGCAGGGTGACGCGCTGTTTGGCACGCTGGAATACGCAACCGCGCTGTTCGATGAACCCACGGTGCAGCGCTATTACGGTTATTTCGAACAGGTGCTGCACGCGCTGGTGAATAACGAAAACGCGGTGCTGGGTGATATCCCGCTGGTGGGTCCGCAGGAACGTGAGTATCTGCTTGAAAGCCTCAATGCCAGCGCGGTAAGTTTCCCGCAAGGCCAGACCGTTCATGGCCTGATCGAAGCTCAAGCCGCACGTCTGCCTGAAGCCGTCGCTGCCCGGGTTGGCGAACAGTCGCTGAGCTACGCAGCGTTGAACCGCCAGGCCAACAGCCTTGCCCATTATCTGATCAGCCTTGGCGTGCGCCCGGACGATCGGGTGGCGGTGGTTGCGCGCCGCGGGCTGGACACGCTGGTGAGCCTGCTGGCAGTGCTCAAGGCCGGTGCCTGCTATGTGCCGGTGGATCCGGCGCATCCCGATGAGCGCCTTGGCTACCTGCTGACCGACAGCGCACCGGTAGTGGTACTTGCTCAACAGGCCTTCATCGCACGCCTGCCAGCGTTGGCGGTGCCGGTGATTGCGCTTGATCGACCCGAGTGGTCGGCGCAGGCGGATAATCCTCTGGTGGCGGGGCTGACGTCCCGCGAACTGGCTTATGTCATCTACACCTCGGGCTCGACCGGGCAACCAAAAGGCGTGATGGTCGAGCATGGCACCCTGGCCAATCTGGTGCATTGGCATTGCCAGGCGTTCGATCTGCACGCAGGCAGCCACACTGCCAGCGTTGCCGGTTTCGGTTTTGACGCGATGGCCTGGGAAATCTGGCCGGCACTGTGTGCCGGTGCAACGCTGCACCTTCCGCCTGCAAACATCGGTAACGAGCAGCTCGACGCGCTGCTTGACTGGTGGCTGGCTCAACCGCTGCAAGTAGCCTTTCTGCCGACCCCGGTGGCTGAATATGCGTTCAGTCGCGAGCTGCATCATCCGACCCTGCGCACGCTGTTGATCGGCGGTGACCGCCTGCGTCAGTTCCACCGCGACCCGGGCTTCGCCGTCATCAACAACTACGGGCCGACCGAGGCTACGGTGGTGGCCACCTCGGGTCGCCTGCTGCCGGATGGCAGCCTGGATATCGGCACACCGATTGCCAATACCCGCGTGTACCTGCTCGACGACCAGCAGCAACTGGTGCCATTGGGTGTTGCCGGCGAGTTGTACATTGGCGGCGAAGGCGTGGCGCGTGGTTATCTGAACCAGCCGCAACTGACTGCCGAGCGCTTCCTGAACGACCCGTTCAGTGGGCAGCCGCAAGCGCGCATGTACCGCACTGGCGATCTGGCGCGCTGGAATGCCGATGGCACGCTGGATTATCTGGGCCGTAACGATGATCAGGTGAAGATTCGTGGTGTGCGCATCGAGCTGGGCGAAATCGAGGCGCAGTTGGCGGCCTTGCCGGGTATCGAGGAATCGCTGGTTCTGGCCCGCGAAGACGAGCCTGGGCAACCACGTCTGGTGGCGTACTTCATCGAACACGCCGCTGCCTCCGCCATTGAGGTCGCCGGACTGCGTGCCGAGATGCTGGCTCGTCTGCCAGGCTATATGGTGCCAAGCGCTTTTGTGCGCCTTGATGCCTGGCCGTTGACCGCCAATGGCAAGGTGGATCGCCGCGCCTTGCCCGTACCGGACCGCGACGCTCTGCCGGGGCGTGAATACGAGCCGCCGCAAGGCGAACTGGAAATAGCCGTTGCCGAGATATGGAGCGATTTGCTGCAGGTCGAGCAGGTAGGGCGCAACGATCACTTCTTCGAACTAGGCGGCCATTCGCTACTCGCCGTCACCCTGATTGCTCGTATGCGTCGTCGCGGCATGGACGCAGATATTCGCGTGTTGTTTGCCCAGCCAACCCTGGCGGCCCTGGCCCGCGCCATCGGTAACGGCAGTCAGGTGAAGGTTCCGACCAACCTGATTGGTACGGATTGCACCTCGATCACCCCGGACCTGTTGCCCTTGGTGAAGCTGGACCAGGCAGGCATTGATCGCGTCGTCGCCAGCGTGACCGGCGGTGCGCCCAATGTTCAGGACATTTACCCGTTAGGGCCTTTGCAGGCAGGTATTTTCTATCATTACCTGTCAGCCGGTGAGGATGACCCTTATCGCCTGCAAGCGCGATTTGCGTTTGCCGACCGCTCACGGCTGGACGCCTTTTGCCAGGCGCTGCAGCAGGTCATCGCGCGTAACGATGTGCTGCGTACTTCGCTGTGCTGGGAAGGCCTGGAAACACCTGTGCAAGTGGTATGGCGTCATGCCGACCTGCCGGTGATCGAATTGCCGCTGGCGGCACTGGCCGATCCCGAACCGCTGGACCTTGTCCGTGCACCGCTGCTGCGTCTGGTGCACGCCGACGACCCGGACAACCAGCGTATCGTCGCGGTATTGCTGTTCCATCACCTGATCATGGACCACGTCGCCCTCGACCTGCTGAGCCGGGAATTGCAGGCAATACTGCTGGATCAGCAGGCGCAACTGCCCGCGCCAGTGCCTTACCGCAATTACATCGCGCAGACCTTGCTGGGGGCGGGTGAGCACGCGCATGAAACGTTCTTCCGCGAGCAATTGGGTGACCTGGACGAACCCACCCTGGCGTATGGCCAGACTTCGCTGCCGGGGCCGGAGGTTCCGAGTGACGCCAGGCTGCGCCTGGATGCAGCGCTGAGCCAGCGGCTGCGCGATCAAGTACGGCAACTGGGCGTCAGCCCTGCCAGCCTGATGCATCTGGCCTGGGCTCAGGTATTGGGCCGGTTGTCCGGACGCGACAAAGTGGTGTTTGGCACCGTACTGCTCGGGCGCCTGAACGGCACCGAGGGGGCAGAGCGTACGCTCGGGGTGTTCATCAATACCTTGCCGCTGCGGATTGACCTCTCCGGTCAGACTGCACGCGACGCGGTGTTGCAGACCCACCTGCGTCTGACCGGATTGCTTGCCCACGAGCATGCCTCGCTGGCAATTGCCCAGCGTTGCAGCGCCTTGCCTGCGGGCGCGCCGTTGTTCAGCGCGTTGTTGAACTACCGCCACAGCACTGCGCCCGGAGAACACGACGAGGCTGCCGAAAAAGCCTGGCAGGGGATCGAACTGTTGCAGGCCGGTGAGCGCAGCAGCTACCCGTTGACGCTCAGCGTCGATGACCTGGGCGAGGCGTTCGACCTGTCTGCGCTGACTACGACGGGCATCGATGCCCGGCGTGTCTGCGCTTACCTTTCCTGCGCCGTAGAGAACCTAGTCATTGCCCTTGAGCAAAAACTTACCGCGCCGATTCAGTCGCTGAACATTCTGCCGGGCGCTGAACGAAACGAACTGCTCGATGGCTTCAACGCCCGAGCGCTCAGCCCAGAGAACTCGCTGACCATTCATCAGCGTATTGAGCAACAGGCGCTTGATCAGCCGAACGCTGTGGCTGCCCAGGCAGGTGACCAGGGCTTGAGCTACGCAGAGCTGAATAGTCGCGCCAACGCACTGGCCCATCACCTTATGGGCTTGGGCGTACGTCCGGATGACCGTGTGGCGGTAGTGGCGCGGCGCGGGCTCGAAACACTCACCGGCTTGCTGGCGGTGTTGAAAGCCGGGGCGAGCTATGTCCCGGTCGATCCGGCACATCCGGACGAGCGCATCGGCTACCTGCTCGAAGACAGCGCGCCTGTGGTGGTGCTGGCTCAGTCCGGTCTGCTGGCGCGTCTGCCCAGCCTGGCTGTACCGGTGGTGGTTCTAGATCGCCCGGACTGGTCGCAACGCACCGACAACCCGCATGTTCCGGATATGACCACGCGTCACCTGGCTTACGTGATTTACACCTCGGGGTCCACCGGGCTGCCCAAAGGTGTGATGGTCGAGCATCGAACGCTGAACAATCTGGTGGACTGGCACTGTCAGGCATTCGATCTGCGTGCAGGCAGTCATACCGCCAGCGTGGCCGGGTTTGGTTTCGACGCAATGGCCTGGGAAGTATGGCCTGCGTTGTGTGCCGGTGCAGTATTGCATCTGCCGCCTGCGGAGATTGGCAACGAACAGCTGGATGTGTTGCTCGACTGGTGGCTGGCGCAACCTCTGCAAGTCGCGTTTCTGCCGACACCGGTGGCCGAATATGCATTCAGTCGCGAGTTGCGTCACCCGACCCTTAAAACCCTGTTGATTGGTGGCGACCGTTTGCGTCACTTCAATCGGGACCCTGGTTTCGCGGTGGTCAACAACTACGGCCCTACGGAAACCACCGTGGTTGCCAGCTCCGGCCTGATGGAGCCGGGCAAGGTCTTGCACATCGGCAAGCCTGTTTCCCATGCGCGGCTTTATGTATTGGATTCGCAGGGCCAGCCATTGCCGCTCGGGGTGCCCGGCGAGTTGTATATCGGCGGCACAGGCGTAGCACGTGGCTATCTGAACCGCCCGGACCTGACCGCCGAGCGCTTCCTTGATGATCCGTTCAGCGACAGCAGCGAGGCCAGAATGTACCGCTCCGGCGACTTGGTGCGCTGGCTGGCTGACGGGACCCTTGAATACCTGGGCCGCAACGACGATCAGGTCAAAATCCGTGGGGTGCGCATCGAGCTGGGCGAGATCGAACAGCACCTGACGCAATGCCCTGGCGTTGGCGAAGCCGTCGTGACTACGCAACGTCTGGAAGATGGCTCGTTGCGCCTGGTGGGCTACTTCACTCGTCGCGAAGCTACCCTCGACAGTGCTGCATTGAGAGCGCACCTGTTAGGGCAATTGCCGGAATACATGGTGCCTGCGGTCTTTGTCGGTCTGGATGCACTGCCGTTGACCCAGAATGGCAAGGTCGACCGCAAGGCCTTGCCAGCCCCGGACATGGCCGCGCTGGCGAACCTTGCTTATCAAGCGCCGACTACGGCATTGGAGAAGCGTCTGGCGCAGCTGTGGGCCGACGTTCTGGAAGTGGGCCGAATCGGCAGACACGACAGCTTCTTTGAGCTGGGTGGCCATTCGCTGTCGGCGATCCGTCTGGTCAGCCTGCTGCAAAAAGCAGGCTTGTCACTGTCCCTGGCCGAGTTGTTCCAGCATCCGAGCATCGCAGCGCTGGCCGGATTGCTCGACCAGCGTCCGGCCCCCTCGGCCGAAGCTCAGGAGGTCGTCACGGTACGGGCAGGTGGCAGCGAACCGCCTCTGTTCCTGATTCATGACTTTACCGGTCTGGACGCTTACTTTCCGGTCCTTGGACAACACCTGCAGGGCGACTTCCCGATCTACGGCTTGCCGGGGGTTGGCCTGGGCCAGCAGCAATTGCGCACCATGGAATGCCTGGCGGCGCGGCTGGTGGAACGTATTCGGCAGGTCCAGCCACGCGGTCCTTACCGGCTGGCAGGCTGGTCGTTTGGCGGGGTTCTGGCCTATGAAGTGGCAACTCAACTGCTCGGTATGGACGAGCCCGTTGCATTCCTCGGCCTGATCGACAGCTACGTGCCGCGCCTGACTGATCAGGGCAAGGCACGCTGGCAAGGACCTGACCTGCTTGAGCGGCAATTGCTGTCGCACTGCATCGCGCACTGGAAAACCCAGGGCGTGGCGGGTGCTGCTGCATTGGCGCGTCTGACCTCGTTGAGCGGAAAGGCGACCCTGCCGGACTTTGAAACCCTACTGAAACTTTGCCGCGACGAGGAACTGCTGTACGAGGAACTGGCGCAGGCCAGCGATCAACAATTGCATCACTACCTGGACCGGGAAGTGGCGCACGGTCACGCCCTGGCGCATTACCAGCTGGAACCGCTCGGTTTGCCGATCCACCTGTTCTGCGCAGAGCAGCGTCCAATGGCACCGCCAGGCACCAGTCCTACACTGGGCTGGGGCGAAGTCCTGCCAAAAGGCCAGTTGCGCTGTGTCAGCGTGCCTGGGGATCACATGACAATGATGCAGGCGCCTCACGTGGACACACTCGGTCGGAGCATCAGTGCTGCGTTGCATGGAGTGCCCGATACACCGCCGTCGACACCGGCTTATCAATCGCTGCTGGCCATCCAGAGCGGGCGGGATGGGCATGCGCCATTGTTCTGCGTGCCGGGTGCCGGTGACAGCGTCACCAGTTTCATCGGACTGACCGAAGCGCTGGGGCCGGACTGGCCTATCTACGGCCTGCAGCCGCGCGGTCTGGACGGCCGCAGTGCTCCGCACAGCAGGGTGGAAGCTGCAGCGCAGAGCCATGTGCAAGCCATCGAAGCAATGTATCCACACGGCCCATTGCATCTGGTTGGGCATTCCTTTGGTGGCTGGGCGGCGCATGCCATGGCCGTCAAGCTTCAGGCTCGTGGTCGCGAGGTTGTCTCGCTGACCCTGATAGACAGCGAAGCGCCTGGTGGCGACGGACTGCGCAGCAAGCCCTATACCGCGACGGCAGTGCTGGAGCGGCTGATCGAAGCGCTGCAGTTGTCCGCTGGCAGAAGCCTGGAAATCGATCCTCAAATGTTTGCCGACAGCGATGGAGACACTCAACTGCACCTGCTGCAACAGGCCATGGTGCGCGTCGGGTTGTTGCCACCGCGCCTGGCAGCACAGGCACTGCAAGGGATTGTTCGTACGTTTGCCAGCGCCATAAGGACTGTCTATCGGCCAGAGCCCGGAGGCTACAGTGGCAGGGCCAGCCTGGTACTGGTGGATGATCCGCAGCTGGATGCTCTGGACAATCAACTTGAGCAGGCGTCATCTGCAACAGGGTGGCAACACCTGATGCCGCAACTGACGCCATGGCAGGGACCGGGCAATCACTTCAGCGTCCTCAAGGCACCAGACGTATACAGTCTGGCGGCCTGGTGGTACGACGGATTGGCAATTGGCGTGGGAGAAGCGCAATGAACCGTTTGACAGGACGCAGGCGTCAGGCAGGCGACAAGCCAGGCCAGCGCTACCTGCAGTAAGGCGCATGGGCGGGGTGATCGATATCACCCCGTCCTGTGGCATTGGCTACCTATTCTGTCTGTTACTCAAACAGTGCTCTTGAACGGCGTTCAGCAGGCTGAACAAGCGCTTTCCGATGAGCCATACATCCAGCGCATCAGCGAGTGCCGACCGCTGATGCCCAGTTTGATGGCGGCGCGGCGCTGGTAACTGCCTACCGTATTGACCTTGAGCGCAAGCCGTTCGGCCTGCTCGATTGCGGTATGACCGGCGAGCAGACCGATGCACACCTGCATTTCCCGCTCGGACAATGTCATACCTGTTTCGCGCAACCGGTCATGAAAACGCTCTTCGACGCTTTCGGTTTTTTTCGGTTCGACAGTGATCATTGTCATTTGCAAGGCATTGACATGCCTTTCGAGTATCGAGAACAAAAGCGGTGAGATAGTGCTTAGCTGACGACGTTCATTGTCCGAAAACTCATGCGCTGGCAGCGCCCTGAAGACGGTGATCTTGCAGCTGAAGTTCTCCGAGGCCTGCGCAGGATAAAGATGGATCGAGTCGCTGAGCAGCAAGGTGCCGCGTGAGGACGTCACCGTTTCGTTGAAGACTGTGGGTTCCGACGCGGGCAGCGTTTGCCAGGGCTGTGGCAGTGAGGAAAGGTGGGTGGCATCCACGGCAAGCTGAGTATCGATAAGCTTGTGGAACATGCTGGAAAAATGGCCGCTGCCGATGCTGGCTATGGCCCTGCCTATGTGGGGTAGTAATGTGTGTGGCATTGAGTCATCCATGATTTCAGAAATGCTGACACTAGCTTAGACGTCAAACGCAAACAGCGGTCACATCAACTTGGCTGTGAGTGATGTGGCCGCTAGATGCCTGCGTTAGATGCCTTTTAGAACACGGCTAGTTGAAGTGCGCAGAGAATAACGCTCTGATGTTACATAAATACTGGATCATCACAAACAGTGATCATCATTGGCTGCCTGGAAGGCAGGGCAGGAGCTATATCGTGGCGGGGCGACATCCTGTCACCTGACGCGGTTGCTCGGAAAACGTCTATTTGCCGAGCATGAGGCGGGTTACAAGGCGTGTCAGCCGTCCATAAGGTGCCGAGACCTTGTCAGACATGTTGAAGCGACTCAACTTGAGAACGCCGCGAGCATGGGACAGACGAACGAAGCCCTCATAGCCGTGATAGGCCCCGGTGCCACTCTGCCCGACGCCGCCGAACGGCAGATCATCCTGAGTGGCGTGCAGCATGGTGCCATTGATGGTCACACCGCCGGATTGCGTCCGGTTCAGCACCTGGTCCACGGACGTCTGGCTGTTGGAAAAACAGTAGAGGGCCAGAGGCGAGGGGCGATCATTGATAAAGCTAATGGCTTCATCCAGGGAGTCATAGGCAAGTATCGGCAGCAGCGGACCAAAAATCTCTTCCTGCATCAGGTCGGCGTCAAGCGGTACATCCGTGAGCGCCATGGGCGCAATCTTACGTTCGTGGGTCGACACCGGCGCACCGTGTTGCCATGCCTTCGCCCCTTTTGAGAGGGCCTGGGTAGCCATGCTCACGAGCCGGTCGTGGTGGCGCTGGGAGATGATCGAGGTGTAGTCCGGGTTACCTTCGAGTGTCGGGTAAAGTTTTTTCGCAGCCGCCAGCCACTCGCCGGCAAAACTGTTTACATGTTCGTGCGGGACCAGTACGTAGTCGGGTGCGACGCAGGTCTGCCCGGCGTTGAACAGTTTGCCGATAGCAAGCATCCGTGCCGCTTTTTTAATCGAATAGTCGTCGCAGATCACTACCGGTGATTTACCGCCCAGCTCCAGTGTCACCGGCGTCAGGTTACGTGCAGCCGCCGCCATGACATGGCGACCTACATGGGTCGACCCGGTGAACACCAGGTGGTCAAAGGGCAGCTCACTGAACCGGCTTGCCAGCAGGGCATCTCCAGTGACTACTGTGACCTGCTCGGCAGAGAAAGTTTCACCCAGCAATTGCTGGAGCAGCTCAGAGGTTCTGGGGGTCAATTCCGAAGGTTTGATCATTACCCGGTTGCCCGCTGCCAGTGCCTCTATCAAGGGCACCAGTGTCAGCGTCAGCGGATAGTTCCAAGGCGCGAGAATACCGACTACGCCCAGCGGCTGATAAATGACCCTGGCAGTCGCAGGCTTGAAAACAATACCCACCTTGCGTCTGGAGGGCCGCATCCACGCCTTGAGATGCGAACGAATGTGCTTGATGCCATTGATGACAGGCATCAGCTCGCCGAGCCTGGTTTCAGCGAAGGAGCGGTTGCCGAAGTCTGCGCTGACCGCTTCAAGCAACCTGTCCTGATTGTCGCTGACCACTCGCAAAATGGCGTTGAGGTCGGCGATTCGTTGAGCGTAGGAGGGCACCCCTTGCGCGCGAACTGCAGCTTTCTGCGCCTCGAACAGCTCGGTTAGCCCCGGAGCGGGAGACGGCGTAGTGGGCGTGATCCTTGCGGGCTGATTCATGAAGCTGCTCCTGTGGCTGCGTGTTTTTATAAGATAGATGCAGTGTTGCGATTACGTTCTGGCTCACGTAACCGTACAGAACCATCGCGGACCGATGAAGGGGCGATCCGGCCGGTTCAAGTGGCCGAAACGGTCAATCTGGTCTCGCGTATTCATCTGTCAGGTGCAGGTTCGGGATCAAGGCGATCCAGATGGCTGACGATCATCGCCGCTACCATGGCGCAGGTCTTCGCCGGGTCGAGAGGCTCATCGAACAGCAATTCGATGGTGGCGTGAATCATCTCGACCGCCACACGGGCAACCATAGCTATCTGCTTGGGATCAGCCTCGGGAATAGCGCTGGCAATGATCGCGGCCTGGGCCTTGGACACCCTTCGGTGAGAGTCGAGCCGCACATGCTCCAGCGCAGGAACTGCCCTTAACGCTTTCAGCGTCCACATGCCGCCCAGCGTGGCGTCGGTAACCCGGTAAGTATCCAGAATCAGTTCGGCAAGCGCCTGCTCCAGAGCCTGCGGCGTACCTGCGATCAGCTCGGGGGTGATCCAGTGATCAATCCGCTCGTTCTGCTTCTCCAGCAGACGCTCACCAAGAACCGTCAACAGCGCGTATTTATTGGGGAAATAGCGGTACAGCGCTGGCGGTGTAAGGCCAGCCCGTTCGCACACGAGATTGGTCGACAAGCGCTCTATGCCGACCTCGCACAAGGTATTTGCCGTAGCGACCAGAATGCGTTCGTAGGTTTCAGTGGCGCGTTGCTGCGCAGGCAGCTTCTTGCGCTCGAGGGTTTTTCCTGCGACCTGCGCAGGAGAGGGTTCAGTTTTCAGCCTGGCCATAAGTACCTGTCAAAAAAGAGTGGGGCGCCAGCAGGACGGTCGAAAAAAAACAGTTGCTCCACGATAAAATGATAGCTATAACTATCGTGTAGCGATGACTATCATAACTGAAGCGTCGTTAGTGTGACGGTTTGTTAAAACAAAAAATAAAAAAAGGTGACGCTATGAACGCACGGCAATGTCTTTTCCTCTCTTCTGTTCTGATGTGCTCCACCGGTATTCACGCTGCTGCGGGTCCGCTGGAGGCAAAGGGCCTTTGGTTGACGGCGGAAAAAGACGCCGTGGTCAAGCTTGATGACTGCGCAGACAAGGCAGGCGCCATCTGCGGGCAGGTTGTCTGGGTCAAGGATGTTGCCTCGACGTCGAGTGACTGCGGTGTACAGATTCTACAACTGACCCGCTATGACCAGGATGCCTGGCGCGATGGCTGGGTATATGACCCCCGTGATCAGAAAAAATATAAGGGCGCCGTCCGGGTCAAGGACGGACGCCTGAATGTAAGGGCTTTTGTCGGCACCGAAGTTCTCGGCAAGACAGAGCAATTCGAGCGTATCGCAACACTGCCTCCTGCCCCGGTTTGCAAATTGTAAATCCGGCCCTTCAGCGTGGGAGAGAATCATGCACACTTATACAACTCGCTATGTAATGGCTGCAGCATTGTGCTCCGCAGCAGGCAGCACCCTGGCTATCGCCGATGAAATGTCGAGCTACGCGGTGGATATCACCGCCAAGGCCAGCTCGGACATTCGCACCCGCGGCATTTCCGATTCCCTGAATCGCCCAGGAGCCAGAGTAACCATTCAGGTTGCTCATGAAACAGGCCTGGTGGCGCTTGCCGAATTTTCTACGGTCAGCAAGAAGCAGTTCCTCGACGGTGATGGTCTGGGAGTGCTGCTCGCAGGGGGTTATCGCTTTGGCGATCCCGATACCTGGCACTATGGTGTAGGGCTGGCGGCGGAGATGTTTCCGGGGGCGCAGTTCAAAGCGCCCAATCGCTTCGACTTCGAGACCTTCACGCCGGGCGATGAGCATACGACCAATTACAACAGTCAGTTTGCCGTGCTGGAAATCGGTTATGGCGCACTTGAAGGCCGAATTGCCCGGGTGCTGTCGAAGAACTACCGGGGCGCCAACAGCGGTGGCGTGTGCGGTGCGCAATTGCAGTTCCGTGAGGACCCGACCAAAGGCCTGGAATGCTATGCCAAGGGTGACCAGAACTCCCGAGGCAGCATGTTGTATGACCTGGATTATAAATACGCGCTGGGCATCAATACCAACCTCAAACTGCACGCCGGTTATCAGCAGATCGCCAACTTTTCGGAAGCGAACTTCGCTGACTACGGCGTAGGTCTGGTCCATCACTGGTGGGGCTTTGACTGGGGACTCGACTGGGTGACAACCAAGACCCGGGCGCGTGAGCTGTATATGGCCGAAGACGACGGACATGTGCGAACCACGGATGGCAATCGCTGGGTGGCGTCGATTTCCCGCACATTCTGAGTAGACCTTTATGACTTCGCTTTTCATTTCCCGGACGCCTGAGGCGGTTACCGGCCTGGAGCAACTCGTCCTCGCGATTGACCTGGGAACGTCTGGCTGCAAGTGCGCACTGGTCTCCATGGAGGGAGACATCCGGGCCTGGGCGTTTCACGGTGTGCCGTTGCATGTCAGTGGCCTGAGTGCAGAGCAGGAGCCGGAGGACTGGTGGAATGCTTTCATGCTTGGCGCCAACGAGTTGCTGGGAGCCGACCCGCGCAGGCGTCGTCAGGTGGTGGCCATCTGTTGCTCCACGCAAAGCGAAGGCACGGTCTGTGTCGACCGCAATGGTGCCGCGATTGGCCGGGCACTGCTGTGGCTGGACAAGCGCGGCGCCGACTCCATCAAGCAGCGAATGGGCGGAGGCTGGTGCAATCTGGGCGGCTACGGGCCACTCAAGCTCTGGCGTTCGTTGCGACTGACAGGCGGGGTGGCGTCTCTGTCCGGGATGGACTCGGCCGGGCACATGGCCTACGTCCTTGATCATGACCCTGCACGGTATGAAAAGACCCACAAATTCCTGAATGTGCTCGACTACATGAACATGCGGTTGTCGGGTCGTTACTGTGCGACAGGCGACTCGATGCTGACCGCCTGGATTACCGACAATCGGGACCCTCACCGCATTCGCTACGATGACGGGCTGATAAGGGCACTGGGTATCGACGCCGGCAAACTGCCTGAGCTGGTGGGCTCGACCGAAGTCATCGGCACATTGAAAGCCGAGCTGGCAGATGTACTGGGGCTACCTCGATCAACGCCCGTGGTTGCAGGTGCCGTAGACACTTCGGCAGTGGCTGTTGGTGCCACGGTGCGGGACTTTGCTCCGCACCTTTACCTGGGCACCTCGTCCTGGGTAGGCGCTCATGTACCGTTCAAGAAATCCAGTGTTCGCCACCATATTGCTGCGGTTCCCAGTGCGGTCAAGGGCCGTTATCTGGCAATGGCCATGCAATCGGCTGCAGGCGCCAACCTGTCGTTTCTGCGTGACAAGGTGCTTTACCACCCGGACGAGCTGTTGAGCGATGAGCAACAGCCGGATGTATATGCCTTGCTTGACCGTATCGCAGCGCGCGTGCCGCCGGGTTCGCGGGGGTTGATCTACACGCCATGGCTGTGTGGCGAACGCTCCCCGGTTGGTGATCCGAGCCTGCGTGCCGGCTTGATCAACCTGAAACTCGAACATTCCAGGGAAGACATTATCCGGGCCTTCATGGAAGGCGTTGCCCATAACACACGCTGGATGCTGGAGCCGTTCTCGCGGTTTATCGGCCAGTCGAGCGGAATCATCGTCGCCACCGGCGGCGGAGCGCAATCGGATGTGTGGTGCCAGATCATGGCCGATGTCTGCGGGCGGGTCATTCAGCAACCGCACAACCCCATTCAGACCAACGCCCGCGGAGCGGCATTCATTGCTGCAGTAGCGCTCGGGAAGTTGCAGTTCAACGATCTTCCGACACTGCAAAGGCCGCATCGACTGTACGAGCCATCCCGGTCAACCCGAAACCTGTATGACGACCGCTTCGCCACGTTCAAGGAAGTCCGCAAACGCCTGGCACCGCTGTATCGCAGGTTGAACCCATCGCAGGAGACGACACTATGAACAATGTCCAACAACAGATCGTCGACCTGTCGCGGCATCTCTCACGCCGCGGCTTCTTCGCCGCCACCGGCGGCAACCTCGCGCTGCGTATCGACGCGCTGCACATCGCGGTCACACCTTCGGCCACCGACTATTTCAGCATGCGACCGGAGGATGTCTGCGTCCTGCGGCTCAAGGATCTGCAGCAACTGTCGGGTGAACGTTCGCCTTCGGTGGAAAGCGAGTTGCACGCCAAAGTCCTGCGCAGTCGCCCGGATGTCAATTGCAGTATCCACACCCACCAACCCCTGGCCAGCGCTTGCACATTGTTCGGCAAAGCGCTGGACGTGCCTTACCCGCCGCTATGGAAATCGCTGGGTAAACGCATTCAATTGGTGGGTTACGCGCCGTCCGGCTCCGGCTGGCTGGCCGGCAAGCTCGGCCGGGCAATCCGGCCGGATCACAACGTTTACCTGATGCGCAATCACGGCGTTCTGTGTTGCGGTGCGGATATCGAGACAACCCTGATGCGCCTGGAGGACCTGGAAACATTCTGTCGTGATCATCTTGTCAACCAGATCAAAGTCAATACCCGTGGAAAACCTGAGTCACGCGCTGCAATAGCCCGCCTGATCGACGCCCTGACCAGTTCCAGCTCGCACGCACTCAGCCCTCAGACTTTTTCAGAGACTCAATCATGAACAAACCTCTTGATCCTGCCAGCATGCCTGCAATTCCCGAATCGGCCGTGTCGCAATGGCCGGACGTCGACTCCCTCTACCGCCGGTTCGACGAACTGGTGAAACAACCCATTCGCCCGATCAAACGCGAAGCAATGAGCAAGGTCATGGGCTATTTCGACGAGCGCTGCCAGGGCTCGAAGCGTCTTTCCGAGGCAGCCAAAAAAGTCATACCGGGAGGTGTGCAACACAATCTCGCGTTCAACTATCCGTTTCCGCTGGCCTTCGCCCAGGCTAAAGGTGCGCACCTGACGGATGTCGACGGCAATCGCTACACCGATTTTCTACAAGCAGGTGGCCCCACTTTGTTGGGTTCGAATCACCCGGCCATTCGCGAACAGGTCGACCGTATTCTCGATGAATGCGGGCCGGTGACCGGCTTGCTGCATGAATACGAAGTCAAGCTGGCCGAACTGGTCTGTGAAGTGATGCCCGGTGTCGACATGCTGCGCTTGCTGGGCTCGGGCACTGAAGCGGTGATGGCAGCGGTACGCCTGGCACGCGCCTACACCCGCAAGAGGTGGGTGATCAAAATCGGCGGCGCCTATCACGGCTGGAGCGACCAATTGGTCTACGGCATGCGCCTGCCGGGCACCGGACGCATGGAGGCGGTGGGTATTCCGCGAGGCGCTACGGCAAACACCCAGGAGAGCCCGCCCAATAATCTGGATGCATTACGCCGCAGGCTGCAGATCAATCGCCTTCGTGGCGGCACTGCAGCGATTATGGTTGAACCCTTCGGCCCGGAAAGTGGCACACGCCCGGTACACGCGGACTTCAACCGACAATTGCGTGCGCTGTGCAACGAATTTGGCGCACTGCTTATTTTCGACGAAGTAGTCACCGGGTTCCGTGCGGGTCTGGGCGGCGCACAAGCTTATTTCAATGTCATGCCGGACATCACGGTACTGGGTAAATGCCTGACGGGAGGCTACCCGATGGCGGGTGCCATTGGCGGACGCAGAGACGTGATGCAACTGCTTGCCGGTGGCATTGGCACATCCTCCCGAAGGGCGTTCGTAGGAGGGACACTGTCGGCCAACCCGCTGTCGTGCGTCGCCGGTTATTACGCGCTGCTGGAGGCGCGCCGCCTGAACGCGCCGGCGCTGGCGGGCAGGGCGGGCGACCGCATGCGCGCAGGACTTGATGAAATCATCAATCGACGTGGCTTGCCTTATGTTGCCTACAACATGGGCTCCATCGTGCATCTGCAGACTTCCGGTGTGCTGCTGCTCGACACCAGTAATCCGCTCAAGCTGCTCAGGGCACGCAATGAGGCCAAGACCCGCAAGCACATGATGGAGGAGATGGGGGCCGCGTATACCGCTCATGGCCTGATCACCCTCGCGGGCAGCCGTATCTACACCAGCCTGGCAGACACCGACGACGTCATTGATGACGCGCTCGAGCGGTTCGACGCCGTTTTTCAACTGGTGTGAGGTGAGCACCATGCGCGATTTACTTCGAAAGCAGTGGTTTGAGCTGCGCGAACGGATGATGGGCCAGGTGGACTCACACAGCAGTATTTCATTGCGCTTGCCAGGCGAGCAGGGCATGTGGCTAGGGAAACTCGACGATCCGGCACCGCAGGCTGTCGCGTTTGCCGATTCCGCAGAGGATGAGCGCCAGACCCACGCAGCTATCTACAGGGTTCGTGCCGATGTCGGCGCAATCCTGATCGGCGGTGGGGCCTTTGCAAAAAGCCTTGTCGATTTTGGAGGTGTCCTGCCGATTCTATTTGATGAGCAGGCACGTCACATAGGCCACATGGGTTCGCCCGCCAGTGCTGATAGGCCCCTGGCACATGCATTGACGCGTGGCGGGAATGCCGCGGTTATCGATGGAATCCCTGCTGTGATGGGCACCACAGGCCCTCGAATGGTGCTCAACGCAGAATTGTTCGAAAAGTGCGCCAAGGCCTACACCCTGGCCAAGGCGTGCGGCGCACACCTCACGCTACTGCCCTGGTGGGTGGTGCTGGTCGCCAACGGAAGGCTGATGAAAGACGAGAAGCGGGCGGCGCAGTGCTTTGCCGAAGGCAAGATCCCACCAGAAACCCGCGGTTACTAAAACTTCTCAAGAGGCGCATGCCATGCAAACGTCGTCCGCTGTAACTCGCAGGCATTTGAGTGCCGCATTGGCACTGGGCTCTGTCGCGGTATTGATGGTGGGACTGCAGCCGCTGCTGCTGGGCGAATTGCTCGCGCAAAACCATGTGTCGCTTGAGGGCGTAGGGCTGGTCGCCATGGGCGAAATCGTGGCGCTGGGGCTGGGCGTGGTACTGGGTGACTTGCTGCGGTCAATGCTCAACCTGCGCCTGCTTACGGTCATTGCCATTCTGTGCGCAGCCGGAATGGACCTGGTTACGGCCAACGTCACTGGCGACGGACCGTTAACGGCGGCCCGCTCGCTCGCGGGACTGGCCGAGGGGCTACTGTTATGGGGGGCCGTGAGCCTGATCGTTCAGGGGCCTGCGCCGGATCGGGTGGCAGGAGTGTTCATGGTGGTTCAGACACTGGCTCAGGCACTGATAGCCGCAGCACTTGCATACCTGATATTGCCTGATCAAAGCGTTTACGCAGGCTTTGTGTTTCTTGGAATCCTGACCGCAGGCTCCGTGCTGTTCGTTGCCTGGCTACCCAAACGGTTGCCGCAACAGCCTGACAAGCAACCGGAAGTATCAGGCTTCAAATGGAACCTGAAGCAGGTGCTGCTATTGATGTTGGTGTTCATGCAGCTCTCGGCGGTAGGCGGTCTTTGGGCGTACCTGGAACCGCTGGGCATTCACGCAGGGCTGGATGCGCACTCGGCTCAATTGCTTGTCTCGGCGATGCTGTTCATGCAGGTCCTGGGCGGCTGTCTGGGCATTTTGCTGGTGCGCCGGGTGCCTGACTATTCGATGCTGGCCGCCGCAGCACTGCTCTTGGCGAGCATTGCGCTGGGCATGTACATAACGGCTGATCGGGGCGTAAATGTATTTCTGGGCCTGTGCGGTCTTTTTGCCCTGATCTACCTGATGCTGACGCCGTTTCAGGTGCGCATCGCGCTTCAAATCGACCCCTCGGGACGCATCGCCGGGCTCATTCCGGGCATGCAACTGCTAGGCTGCGCATTCGGACCGTTGCTGGCGTCGCTGTGGGTGTCTGGCGACAACGCTCAACCGGTGCTGCTGGTCAGTGTCTGGCTGTCGGTTACGGCGCTGTTTCTGGTTGCGCTGTTGCACCGGCGGGCAGCCAGTCGAAGGGTTGGCGTTGCACGCAGAGCTTGAACCGTGCGCGAGCAGCAGCGGCGGAGGCATTGCACTTGAAAGGCACGCCGCCGCCTTCGGAGTTGTTTTGAAACTGGTGGTGTCTGGATTGTTCAGGTGATGCTGCTGACATGCAGACTGCCGCGACGCATTTGGGCACTTGCCGAAAGCGCTATGCCTCTTCAGCTTGTGACATTGAGCGTAGAACCACCGCAGGCGTGAGATGGCACCTCAAGATCCGTAATCCACATACCGCGCCATAAGGTTAGGGCGGCTAAACGTATCGATCGCATAAACCCGCTGCCACATGGCATCAACCTCGGCCTTGAACGTGGCGTCATCCATGTCGATCCAGTAGCGAGGGTTGCGGCCGCGCTGCTGATCGTAGCTGGCAGTGACCGGGTCCAGGTGCCGGTATGGTTCAAAGAGGGGGATGTCCGGAATCGGGCCGCTGGTGTCCATATAGTTTTGCAGGAAGTCCCAGAGTGCGCAGGGGCGTTGCTGGACGTCGTCGGTGTTCATCAGCATATGAAAATTGATCTTACGGTCTTCATAGCGATGCTGAAGCAGTAGCCCGTATGTAGGACCGTGAAGATTATGGGTGGTGGTCATGTAGGCATCGAACTCATAAAAAGGCGCAACGAATTCCTCGATCACACCTTCTTTTCGATGGCGTTTATAGTCGAATATCGTGACCAGACCGGTTCTACGATTAAGCTCCCAGTCTGGTCCCTTTGGTGCACGAAACCAAACGCGAGGGAAGTGGTAAATGACGACATGGCTGATGAGCCAGAGGAGTGATGGGATACCTACGAATACAGGATAGACGCTTAGCAAAAGCTCAACGCTTACATTCTGCCAAGATAGATGAGATGCATCAATGGCTACCAGATGCGTGATGAGCAATGGTAGAAAAAGTACGATTAAACTTCCTTTTGAAAATTGCAGCATGATCAGCCAGAACTGTGATGTAGACGGAAGTGGCGCGAATCTGAAACGTTCATTGTCGCACTTACTGTGTAGATTAACGCCTTCAAAGATAGCGGGTACATAGGTACCGTTTGCCTGCTTTTCCTCCTTTTCTTTTGCGACTTTCTCCCAGAATCTCATGCTTTCCGGGGTAGAGTCCTCAAAGAGTTTCATTGACGCTGTCTGTTGTGTGCAGCCCCAAGGCATGCGCATAGAACATGCTGGGGAGGAGTTCGCTCGCAACGTTGATATCTGTTCAGGAATAGTGTCAGGCCGGAAGGTCTGCGACCCGTAATAGGCGCTCTTGTTTGAGTCAGTCATTGGAAGAGGTCTTATGAGCTTCTTCATCAGCCCAGAATGGTTGGTTGATTTTGTTGAAATTGGGCGTTGCCCAATCTCGACTGTATTGAGTCGGGTCTTTGACCGGAGGGGCAGGGAAATAGAGTTTTTTACCTCCGCTGTCCACGATGAACTGTGCCCTCACGGCCCATTGGTAATAGTGTCTGCTGCTGCCTGTAGATGATCCTTGATTAGCGGGCGTGGCAAAAAATAGCTCCAATGCGTCCACGTGAAGACGCTGTGCCTTAGGGGTTTCAAGTCTGTCAGCGATTTCAATTTCTGCACGATAAGGTACGCCTTGGATATTCGCTCTTTCGGTAACGCGGCATAACTTGCAGCCCGCCTGAATGCTCAGGCTGCCGAGACTGCCGATAAGCCCTGGCAAGCGACTCTGCAAGCGAATTATCGTGTCTGCGCTGCGTACGGCATGCGGGATGTCTGCATGAGTATCAAATTTGGCGTTCTGTTCGTAAGCCGGATTTTTTTGTATTGAGATACTGATGCCGGCAAGCAGGCTGGTCAGTCGGTAAAAGGACTCCGAAGGGTCCTGTAAATAATGGTCAATCGAACGGCTCTCGCCAAATGGGCCGTTGGCCAACCATGATTCCAGCGCCGTTGAACTCAGCAAGATGACCAGGCCTACGCCCACTCCGACCAACAGTAATGCGGCCCAACCCAAAGCGGTGAGATTAAGGAGAGTTACAGCCGCCCCGAACAAGGTTCCCAGCGAACCTGCTAGACCACCTAGAGATATCAGCAAATATCCGTACAGCGCTTTATCGTTCCATTGCCATGCTTGCCACGCATCTATTGCATTCACTGCGGATAGAGTTACTCCGGAAACAAAAATACCTATTATCCGACCCGTCACTGAATGAATGAGTTTTTTGGCTAGCAACTCACCAAAGAAAATCGCTGTCTTTTTTGAATTGATGTTGAATAAAGTTTTCCGCCCTAAAGAAAATAATGTTTTTTGACTGGCCAGCTTGACCGCCAAGGCCTCAGCCGCAATTGCTAAATCCAATAAGGCTCCTCCCAATCCCGCGCCAGCTCTCAGAAATCCTTTTTCGCGTATTGACTGCGCAAACGCCTCACTCTCCGAACTCACATTCCAAACCTCCAGCATCAACACCGCCAGACAGAACGGTGTCGACCCCAGCACCCGATAAGCCGCCTTGTTCTTCTCCGAATCCAGCCCCTCAATGGCCTCACTCAGCCCGCTCTTCGCCCGAATATGACCCAGCTCCGCGTCACCCACCGCGCCTGCTGCTTCCCGAACTTTTTTAAGCGTTCGGTTCATGTCGCCGATCACCTGCGCGGTTTTGTGGCCGCGTGGGATCACCAGCACCAGATGGTCGCCCTTGGGCAGGCGGGTAGAAGAGGGATGCGGAGGGGCAATGTCGCCGAAGGGCGTTCCGTCGGGTCTCAGGTATTCGCCGTAACGTGTTTTTGGCAGCGACTCCCGGCCGGGCAGGTCTTCCAGACCGAATATGTAGTGTTGCGGCGTGACCTGATTACGGCGGATCAGGAAAGCAGCACCAAAATGCTCGGGCATCATGCTGCGCAGTTGTTGCACGCCTCGGCCCTGGCGGTTGACGTTGATCTTGTCGGCGCTGGTGCCGAGGCGTTCTTGCATCTGGGCCAGTCGGTCGTTTGCCGCCCGGACGTTGGCATTGGCGCTGTTTGCATTACCTTTGGCTGACGCAAGAGTCTGGCTGGCTTTGGCGACGGCGTTCGCAGCGCCATCTGCGGCGCTTTGCAGGTTTTCAAAGATCCCGACCAGCGCCGCTGTTGTAGCTTTGCCGTTGTTGATCAGGAAGAAGTTCTGCAGGCTGTCGCCCGCCAGCAAGTTAGCGAGGGTGGTGGCGTCCAGTGTGACTTGGGCGATGGGGTCAGGCGCTGGCTGAGTCTCGAAACGGGCCAGTTCGGTGGCGCGAAAACGGCCGTCGCCTTTGTTCTCGTCATCTGTAACCGGCACGACATAAGGCGCGCAAGCGGTCTGTAGATCGCACTCGGGCCAGAGCATGAGGTGCAGTGGCGATGTGTCATCGCTTGCGGTCTGGTTCAAAAATTTCTGCCCAAGGCTCACGGCCTGATCCCATAGCCCAACACCCGTGACCGCATCCACCATGTCGCCTCCGGGGGCCAGCGGATCGACATTCGACGGCAGCAGCGCCAAGGTCGCCAGCGTCCTGCTCAACTCATACATCGCCGCCACGTAGTCGAAACCCTCAAGGCTCAGATGATCCGCCAGCATTTGCTCCGTAGTGCTCTGTTTCAGGCTGGCGATCAGCGCGTCCTGAGCACTGAGCATGTGCCGCCAGACCACCGCGCGCTGGACCGTGGCCGTGCATTGGTTGATCGCTCGTCTGCCAGGCTCATGCAGCTTGGCCATCGCCGCATGCAGCGGGTTTTCCTGACCGCGAATACTGCGCGGCACCACCAGTTGCTGCACCAGCAACGCGCTGGCATGGTGTGGGTGAAGAACGGCGTGTCGGGCGC
>NZ_JAWHOP010000022.1:0-88852 GCF_032586995.1 Pseudomonas syringae group sp. J248-6
CCCATTTGAACACCCCCATGAGGTCGGATTGGTGTCCAACTTCTTGGGGGCAGTTCACTGGAGCGTGCGGAACGATAATCCCGACTATCGTGCGGCGCTCCGCGTCGCATGCGGTTCTGGACGCTCTGCGTCCGATCTTGAATGCGCGGCGCGGCGCAGATCTGTGACGCGGAGCGTCACGAACGGCATTCCCACGCTGGAGCGTGCGGAACGATAATCCCGACTATCGTGCTCCGCTCCGCGTCGCATGCAGTTCTGGGAGCTCTGCGTCCAATCTTGAGCATACGGAGCGGCACAGATCTGTGACGCGGAGCGTCACGAACGGCATTCTCACGCTGGAGCGTGCGGAACGATAACCTCAACTATCGTGCGACGCTCCGCGTCGCATGCAGTTCTGGACGCTCTGCGTTCGCTCTTGTCACGCGTGCTCTACGGTGCCGATGAAGTTCGCCAGTTCCGGGGTTTTCGGGTTGGCGAAGAGTACTTTCGGGTCGCCCACTTCATGCACCTTGCCCTGGTGCATGAACACCAGCTTGTCGCCCACTTCACGGGCGAAGCGCATTTCGTGAGTCACCATGATCAGGGTCATGCCGTCGGCGGCCAGCTGGCGCACCACGCTGAGCACTTCGTTGACCAGCTCCGGGTCCAGCGCCGAGGTGATTTCGTCGCACAGCAACACCTTGGGCGACATCGCCAGTGCGCGGGCAATCGCTACGCGTTGCTGCTGGCCACCGGACAGGCGATCCGGGAAGGCGTCGAACTTCTCGCCCAGCCCGACACGCTCCAGCATCTTTCTCGCCAGCTTCGCGGCTTCGGCCTTCGGCACTTTCTGCACGACCTGCGGCGCGAGCATTACGTTCTCGCCCACGCTCAGATGCGGGAACAGGTTGAACTGCTGAAACACCATGCCGACCTTCTGGCGCAGGGTGCGCAGATCGGCGCGTGCGGCGTCCAGGTATTCGCCATCGACCTCGATCACGCCATCGTTGATCGACTCCAGGCCGTTGAGCGTGCGCAACAGGGTGCTTTTGCCCGAGCCGCTGCGACCGATGATCGCCACGACCTGGCCTTCCTCGACCGACAGATCGATGCCTTTGAGCACGTGATGATCGCCATAGTATTTATGCAGGGCGGAAATTCTAAGCAGAGGCATGCAGTCTCCTTTCCAGATGGCGCGCGCACAGCGACAAGGGGTAGCACAGGATGAAGTAGCCCAGAGCAACGAAGCCATAGACCATGAAAGGTTCGAACGTAGCGTTGGCCAGCATGCTGCCGGTCTTGGTCAGTTCGGTGAAGCCGATGATCGACGTCACCGCGGTGCCTTTGACCACCTGCACGGAAAAGCCGACCGTTGGCGCAACTGCGATACGCAGCGCCTGAGGCAATATCACGTAGCGCATCTGCTCGAACGGGGTCATCGCCAGGCTGGCAGACGCTTCCCACTGGCCCTTGGAGATCGACTCCACGCAGCCGCGCCAGATCTCGGCGAGGTAGGCGCTGGTAAACAGCGTCAAGGCCAGCGCTGCCGCTGCCCAGGGCGAAATGTTCATGCCCATCAGGGCAACACCGAAGAACACCAGAAACAGCTGCATCAGCAGTGGTGTGCCTTGAAACAGTTCTATATAGAGCTTGGCGGTCACACGCGGGCCGGTTTTTTCCGAGGTACGCATGCCCATCACCAGCAAGCCGATCAAGCCACCGCCAATGAAGGCCACCAGCGACAGGGCAACGGTCCATTGCAGGCCGATCAGCAGATTGCGCAGGATGTCCCAGAGGGTGAAATCCATCAGCTGTTCCTCGATATGTAGCGACGCCCGATCCAGGCCAGCAGTTGCCGGATCAGCAGCGCCATGGCCAGGTAGATCAGCGTGGTCACAATGTAGGTTTCGAACGAGCGGAAGTTGCGCGACTGAATGAAGTTGGCAAAGAAGCTCAACTCTTCAGTGGCAATCTGCGAGCAGACCGCCGAGCCCAGCATCACAATGATGATCTGGCTGCTCAAGGCCGGCCAGACCTTGCTCAATGCCGGGACCAGGACCACGTAGCGAAACGCTTCATAACGATTCATCGCCAGCGCTGCCGACGCTTCAAGCTGTCCCTTGGGAATCGCCTGGATGCCTGCCCGAATAATTTCTGTCGAGTAGGCGCCCAGGTTGATGACCATCGCCAGCACCGCCGCCTGCCATTCCGTGATCTGCACGCCCAGCGATGGCAGGCCGAAGAAAATGAAGAACAGCTGGACCAGAAACGGTGTATTGCGGATCAGCTCGACATAGATCGCAAATATCGTCGCAAAGGGCTGGATCTTCCAGGCCCTCACGACGGCACCGACAATGCCGAGGCTGACGCCCAGCAGGGTGCCAATGGCCGTCAGTTCCAGCGTGAACAAAGCCCCGCGCAACAGCACATCAATGTTCTGCAGGACCGGTGTGAAGTCGAAGTGATAAGCCATTGGTGAATCCTGTGACCGGGAAAGCAGTGATCAGAGATCGGCAGGCAGCGGTTGCTTCAGCCATTTCTGCGACGCTTTTTCCAGCGCGCCGTCAGCCTTGGCGGCGTTGAGGATCTCGTCGACCTTGCCCAGCAGTTCCGGCTGGCCTTTGTTCACGCCGACATAAACAGGCGAATCCTTGAGTTTCACTTTCAGCGCTGGAATGCGCTTGGGGTTGCGCTCGCTGATAGCGACCATCACCACGTTGCCGCTGGCGATCAGGTCGGTCTGGCCAGCCAGGTAGGCGGCGATGGTCGAGTTGTTATCTTCAAAGCGCTTGATGGTTGCGCCTTCCGGTGCAACTTTCGACAGCTCGATGTCTTCGATTGCGCCACGGGTAACACTGATGGTCTTGCCTTTCAGGTCAGCGATGTCCTTGACCGGAGAATCAGGTGGGCCGAATACCGCCAGGTAGAACGGCGCGTACGCGCGGGAGAAATCGATGACTTTCTCGCGATCCGGGTTCTTGCCCAGGCTGGAGATCACCAGATCAACCTTGCCGGTGGTCAGGAACGGGATGCGGTTGGTGCTGTTGACCGGCGTCAGTTCCAGCTTGACCTTCAATTGGTCGGCCAGCAGTTGCGCGGTGTCGATGTCCAGGCCGCGAGGCTTCATGTCCGGGCCGACCGAGCCGAATGGCGGGAAGTCCTGCGGAACGGCCACCTTCAGGGTGCCACGCGCTACAACGTCGTCCAGGCCGTTGGCGTGGGCGGGTGTCTGGCTCAGCATCAGGCTGGCAAACAGTGCAGCAAGCAGGGCGCTGTAACGCTTGGTCATAGAAATCTCCGGGCGAAACGTAGGATGTTGGCCTGTCTCCAGTGCACAGCGCATGCCATCCGACGATGACGTGCCATAACTCAAGCTTTGCAGCGTGTTTATGGTCTTACTGGTCTGACCAGTCAAGGCGTGGTTCGCCCTGCTTTGGCGCGTTGAAAAGCGCTGCCGCCCCAGCACTGGGCGTCGCTTGCCGAATCTTCGGGATGGCGATAAAAGGGATTTTTACTGGACTGACTGGCCTGAACAGTGATGCCCCACACCTCACTCGCAGTACCCGAATCAGCCCTCCGGGCCATTCGCAAGTTGATTGCCGAGCAAGGCTACAAGCCCGGCGAAAGCCTGCCATCGCAACGCGATCTGGCTGTTTTGCTGGGAGTCAGTCGTGCTTCATTGCGTGAGGCCTTGTCATCGCTCAGCGCATTGGGAGTGGTCAGCGTTCAGCCGGGTAAAGGCGTGTTTGTGCAGTCCATTTCTGAACCAGAACAGCGCACGAGTGGTTTTTCCTGGCCTTTTGAGGCACAGGTTTCTCCGGCCGACACGTTTCAACTGCGTTACGCGCTGGAAGGCTTCGCCGCGGGTCTGGCGGCCGTCACCCTGACCGCTGATGAACGGGATGTGCTTGAAGACAATGTCGAAGCCATGCGTATGGAATTGCGTGCCGGTGACTTCGAGGCCGCAGCCCGGCTGGATTTCGAGTTTCACCGGCACATCCTGGTCGCCAGTGGCAATCAGGCCATGCTGGGAATCGTGACCGCAGGTGCCGACATCTTCCTTGAGAGCCAGAAAATGCCGTTCATACGTGCGGCAAGGGTCATGGAAACCTGGCAGGAGCACCGCAAGATCCTTCGCGCGCTGGCTCGGCATGCGTCGGGGCCCGCGCAAAAGGCCATGCAGGATCATATCCGTGGCGCAGCACTTCGCACCGGCATCGTGTTCGTTTCGCCTTCCAGCTGAGCCCCTGCCATAACTCCAGTCATGCACCACCATAGCCAGACTCAATGAACCTTCGCTTCCTGAATGACTTGCAGCCCGCTATGATGAGCGTCGTTTTTCGCCTATGACCTCGGAGACTTCCATGAGCAACGAAAAGATCAAACACGTCACCGACGCTAACTTCGAAGCCGAAGTACTCAAGGCTGAGGGTGCTGTGCTTGTAGACTACTGGGCTGAGTGGTGCGGTCCGTGCAAGATGATTGCCCCGGTGCTGGACGAAATCGCCGACACCTATGCAGGCAAGCTGACAATTGCCAAGCTGAATATCGATGAAAATCAGGAAACCCCTGCCAAGCATGGCGTGCGCGGTATTCCGACGTTGATGCTGTTCAAGAATGGCAACGTTGAAGCGACCAAAGTCGGTGCGCTGTCGAAGTCGCAGCTGGCCGCGTTTCTCGACGCCAACATCTGAGACGTTTCAAAGCCCCGCAAATTGCGGGGTTTTTTTCGGGCGCTGCACTAGACGCCTGGAAAATCCGGTGGTACATTCGGCCCCGCAACGGCTTCTCCGTTGCCCCCTGCTAGCCGTCGCCGACGCTCTCCTTTCGATTTAGTACGCGATCCTGTCGCCTTCTCTGCGGCGCGGCCTCATTAAGCCAAAAGCTTAATTTCCCCCTCCATACATGATTACGTCATTCCCCATATGAACCTGACTGAACTCAAGCAAAAGCCGATTACCGAATTGCTCGAAATGGCCGAACAGGCTGGCATAGAAAATATGGCCCGTTCGCGCAAGCAGGACGTCATTTTTTCCCTGCTCAAACGGCACGCCAAAAGTGGCGAGGAAATATCCGGTGATGGCGTGCTGGAGATTCTCCAGGACGGCTTCGGTTTCCTGCGCTCTGCAGACGCTTCCTACCTGGCCGGCCCGGATGACATCTATGTCTCCCCTAGCCAGATCCGCCGTTTCAACCTGCGTACCGGCGACACCATCGTTGGCAAGATCCGTCCACCAAAGGAAGGTGAGCGTTATTTCGCTCTGCTCAAGGTCGACACGATCAACTACGACCGTCCGGAAAACGCCAAGAACAAGATTCTGTTCGAAAACCTGACGCCGCTGTTCCCGACGATTCGCATGAAGATGGAAGCCGGTAACGGTTCCACCGAAGACCTGACCGGTCGTGTGATCGATCTGTGCGCACCGATCGGTAAAGGTCAGCGTGGTCTGATCGTTGCTCCGCCGAAAGCGGGCAAGACCATCATGCTGCAGAACATCGCGTCGAACATCACGCGTAACAACCCGGAAGTGCACCTGATCGTTCTGCTGATCGATGAGCGTCCGGAAGAAGTAACCGAAATGCAGCGCACCGTGCGCGGCGAAGTGGTTGCCTCGACATTCGACGAACCGCCAACCCGTCACGTACAGGTTGCCGAAATGGTGATCGAGAAGGCCAAGCGCCTGGTCGAGCACAAGAAAGACGTCGTTATCCTGCTGGACTCCATCACTCGTCTGGCTCGCGCCTACAACACCGTCATCCCGAGCTCCGGCAAGGTACTGACCGGTGGTGTCGATGCTCATGCACTCGAGAAGCCAAAGCGCTTCTTCGGTGCTGCGCGAAACATCGAAGAAGGCGGCTCGTTGACCATCATCGCCACCGCACTGGTTGAAACCGGTTCGAAGATGGATGAAGTCATCTACGAAGAGTTCAAGGGTACTGGCAACATGGAGCTGCCTCTGGATCGCAAGATCGCAGAGAAGCGTGTGTTCCCGGCCATCAACATCAACCGCTCCGGCACACGCCGTGAAGAGCTGTTGACCGCTGATGACGAGTTGCAGCGCATGTGGATCCTGCGCAAGCTGCTGCACCCGATGGACGAAGTCGCGGCTATCGAGTTCCTGATCGACAAGCTCAAGCAGACCAAGACCAACGACGAGTTCTTCCTGTCCATGAAACGCAAGTAACTGGCAGGCTGAAACAAAAAATGGTGTCCTTCGGGGCACCATTTTTTTTGCCCACGCGCCGCCGATTAGCTGCCTTGAAGGGCTGGAGCAGGTACGATGTGCGTCTATTTGGATAAATGGCCGGGTTAATGAAATTCAAAGATCTAAGGGATTTCGTGCAGCAGCTTGAGCAGCGCGGAGAGTTGAAACGCATCCAGATGCCGATCTCGCCTGTGCTGGAAATGACTGAAATCTGCGACCGTACCCTGCGTGCCAAGGGCCCGGCCCTGCTGTTCGAAAAACCGGTCGGCTTTGATATTCCGGTGCTGGGCAACCTGTTCGGCACGCCCGAGCGCGTGGCCATGGGCATGGGCGCAGAGGCTGTCAGTGAGTTGCGTGAAATCGGCAAGCTGCTGGCGTTTCTGAAAGAACCCGAGCCGCCCAAGGGCCTGAAAGATGCGTGGTCCAAGCTGCCCATCTTCCGCAAAGTCATCGCCATGGCCCCCAAGGTGGTCAAGGATGCACCCTGCCAGGAGATTGTCATCGAAGGCGATGACGTCGATCTCGGCATGCTGCCCGTGCAAACCTGCTGGCCGGGCGACGTCGCACCGCTGATTACCTGGGGCCTGACGGTCACCAAGGGCCCGAACAAGGAGCGGCAGAACCTCGGCATCTACCGCCAGCAGGTCATTGGCCGCAACAAGATCATCATGCGTTGGCTCAGCCATCGTGGCGGCGCGCTGGATTTTCGCGACTGGTGCGCCAAGCATCCCGGTGAGCCTTATCCGGTTGCCGTCGCACTGGGTGCTGACCCGGCGACCATTCTTGGTGCCGTGACGCCAGTGCCGGACAGCCTGTCCGAATATGCCTTCGCCGGGCTGTTGCGTGGGTCACGTACCGAGCTGATCAAGTGCCGTGGCAGCAACCTGCAGGTGCCAGCCAGCGCCGAGATCGTGCTGGAGGGTGTGATTCATCCGGGCGAGATGGCCAATGAAGGGCCTTATGGCGACCACACCGGCTATTACAACGAAGTCGACAGCTTTCCGGTGTTGACCGTCGAGCGCATCACGCACCGTATCAAGCCGATCTACCACAGCACCTACACCGGGCGTCCACCGGACGAGCCCGCCATTCTGGGTGTCGCGCTGAACGAAGTGTTCGTGCCGATTCTGCAAAAGCAGTTTCCGGAGATCGTCGATTTTTACCTGCCGCCTGAAGGTTGCTCCTATCGCATGGCGGTGGTGACCATCAAGAAACAGTACCCCGGTCATGCCAAGCGCGTGATGCTGGGGGTCTGGTCGTTCCTGCGCCAGTTCATGTACACCAAGTTCGTGATCGTCACCGATGACGACATCAATGCACGTGACTGGAATGACGTGATCTGGGCCATCACCACACGCATGGACCCCAAGCGCGACACGGTCATGATCGACAACACGCCCATCGATTACCTCGATTTTGCCTCCCCGGTGTCCGGCCTGGGATCAAAAATGGGCCTGGACGCCACTAACAAATGGCCAGGCGAGACCACACGTGAATGGGGCAGGGCTATCGTCAAGGACGAAGCCACCACACGCCGTGTGGACGAGATCTGGACTCAGTTGGGAATAGACTGATGCGCGTAACCTTGCAGCCGTCAGGTGCGGTGCTGGACACCCTGCCGGGCGAGCGGATTCTCGATGCTGCGCAGCGTCTGGGCTATGAATGCCCGCAGAGCTGTCGCAACGGTAACTGTCATATCTGCTCGGCCTTGCTGGTCGAGGGGCGGGTGATGCAGTCGGGGCAGACGCTTGATCACGGTGAGATTCATACGTGTGTAGCAGAGCCGCTTGAAGATTGTGTTGTGCTCTGGGATGGCGTGCTGGCCAAGGGTGAGCTGCCGGTGCGCAGCTTTGCCTGTCAGGTGAGCGAGTGTGTCGAAATCGGTGGCGATGTCTGGCGGGTAGGTTTGCGCGCCCCGGCAGGCAAGCCTCCGCGTTATCACGCCGGGCAGTACCTGATGATCGAGCGGGAGAATGGCGAGAAGTCGGCATTCTCCATCGCATCGGCACCGCACAGCGGTCGTGATCTGGAATTGCATGTACTGGCTCGTGAAGACAGTGCGCGCAGCCTGATCGAGCAACTGCAACGCAACAAAATGGCGCGGGTCGAGCTGCCGTTTGGCGATACCCACCTTGCCGAGCTGCCGGACGGGCCTTTGGTATTGATTGCTGCCGGTACAGGTATGGCGCAAATGAACAGTTTGCTTGAGTACTGTCGCTCAGCAGGCTTCAGTCACCCGGTGCATTTGTACTGGGGCGTGCGTCGGCCCGAGGACTTTTACCAGGTCAGCCACTGGGATGAGTGGGCGAAACTGCCGAACCTGTTCCTGCACAAGGTCGTCAGTGACCTGTGTGGCTGGGAAGGGCGTTGTGGTCTGCTGCACGAGGCGGTTTGCGAAGACATCAAGGACCTGTCGGCGGTTTACGTCTACGCCAGCGGCTCGCCTGCCATGGTTTACGGAACGCTGGACGCTCTTGTCAGTGCCGGAATGGACGCTCACCAGATGCGCGCAGACGTATTCGCCTACGCACCGCGTCCGTGATGCCTGACTGACGGCTGCATAACTGGAGTGTAAATTGCTTTAGCTGCTTATAGCTTACGGCGATGTCAATTCGTCGCCAGACAACTTTTTGTAGAAACAGGCCTTTGGCCTGTGGCAACAACCGAACCACGACACCCTGATGCCGCTCACCCACGAGCGAGTCAGCGGGGCTCGGTAAAAACTGACAGTCAGACTGTCAGGGAGGCAAATGGAGAATCCAATCAATGAGTTGGCCGCTGCAGTGCATGACGGCCTTGGGCTGACGTATCCGCCCGTTATCGATCTGGGTCCGCAGCTTACCCGCGAGCAACTGCTCGCATCCATGGACGCCACCATGCGTCTTCATAAAGGCGGCCCGGTCTGGCTGTTCGCCTACGGCTCGCTGATCTGGCGTCCCGAGTGCACCGCCGTAGAGAGCCAGCGCGGTCGAGTGCACGGTTATCACCGCGGGCTTTACCTGTGGTCGCACGAGCATCGCGGTACGCCGGAGGTGCCGGGCCTGGTATTCGGGCTGGATCGCGGCGGTTCATGCACCGGTTTTGCCTATCGCCTGCCGGATGAGTGCCTGGAGAAATCGCTGCTGGCCTTGTGGGAGCGTGAGATGCCATATCCCTCGTATCGCCCGCACTGGCTCAATTGCCGCCTTGAAGACGGCAGGAAGGTACAGGCGCTGGGCTTCGTGCTGGAACGGCATTTGCCCAGCTACGCGGGCAACCTGCCCGACAGTGTGTTGAGTCAGGTGCTGGCCAGCGCCAGCGGGCGCTATGGAACCACCCGCGAGTACGTGGAACAGACTGCCAAGGCCCTGCGTAGCCACGCCATGCCAGACCTGAATCTGGAGGCGCGGCTCAAGCGCTGCAAGTCAGAGACCGCCTGACCGGCCTTTGGGTCAGTCCTTGGTATCGCGCGAGGTGCTGGCGACCTGTTTGTGCCGCAGCGTCGGCGCAAGGAATGCCATCGCCAGAATGCACGCGCCGATCAGCAGCACAAAGCCGCCGTCCCAGCCGAAGTGGTCGACCGTGTAGCCCATCGCCGCACTCGCCGCAACCGACCCGCCCAGATAGCCGAACAGCCCGGTAAAGCCGGCTGCCGTACCCGCTGCCTTCTTCGGCGCCAGTTCCAGCGCCTGCAGGCCGATCAGCATGACCGGGCCATAGATCAGGAAGCCGATGGATACCAGCGCGATCATGTCGACGGTCGGGTTGCCTTCAGGGTTCAGCCAATACACCAGCGTGGCAATGGTCACCAGAAACATGAACACCATGCCGGTCAGGCCGCGATTGCCCTTGAAGATCTTGTCCGACATCCAGCCGCACAGCAGCGTGCCCGGAATACCCGCCCACTCGTACAGAAAATAGGCCCATGAGGTCTTGTCGACCGTGAAGTGCTTGGCTTCTTTCAGATAGGTTGGCGCCCAGTCCAGCACGCCGTAGCGCAGCAGATAAACGAACACGTTGGCCATGGCGATGTACCACAGGAACTTGTTGCGCAGCACGTACTTGACGAAGATTTCCCGGGCGCTGAATTCCTCTTCGTGGCTGGCATCGTAGCCTTCCGGGTAATCGTTCTTGTAGTGCTCGATAGGCGGCAGGCCGACCGATTGCGGCGTGTCTCGCATCGTGGCGAAAGCAAAGACCGCGACCAGCAACGCAACGGCCGCCGGCACATAGAATGCTGCATGCCAGTCGTTGGTCCAGCCCATGCCAAGCAGGAACAGCGGGCCGATCAGGCCGCCGCCGACGTTGTGCGCCACGTTCCACACAGACACCACGCCGCCGCGCTCTTTCTGCGACCACCAGTGGACCATCGTCCGCCCGCTCGGCGGCCAGCCCATGCCCTGGGCCCAGCCATTGATGAACAACAGCACGAACATGATCGTGACACTGGACGTCGCCCACGGCGCGAAGCCGAAGATGAACATGATTCCGGCAGAAACCAATAGCCCGAAGGGCAGGAAGTAGCGCGGGTTGGAGCGGTCCGAAACAATCCCCATGAGGAATTTCGACAAGCCATAGGCAATTGCGATGGCCGACATCGCAACGCCCAACTGGCCACGCGTATAGCCTTCGTCGATCAGATAAGGCATCGCCAGCGAGAAATTCTTGCGCAGCAGGTAGTAACCGGCATAACCGATAAAGATGCCTGCGAAGATCTGCCAGCGCAGACGCCGATAAGTGCTATCGACCTTTTCTTCGGGAAGGGGTGCCTGATGCCTGGCAGGGCGGAAAAACCCAAACATGGAGAAGCTCCTGATTATTGTTTTTTTTGCGAATGCGAATATTACATTTTCATTACAGAAAAAAGCAGTGCCTTTGGACTGATTTTTTGTAGGAGATGCCGACGTTTTCCTGTTCTTTTATGAACATTTGGCGAGCGTTTGTATGTGTTTCAAAAGTTTGGGATGGGTCCTACAGGCGTATCGGAAGCCGCGTACTTACTGGTCTTTCGGCAGGCTTTTACCATCGTCGTCATTGCGCCGCAGCGGCGCACCACGACGATGAGCCCATACAACAATGAGAATTTTCGCCTTCATGATTGCCGTCGCACTGGCCCCGCACGTTGGCGCGACGGAGTCATTTCTGGTGCCGGTGTACACGCCGACACCAGTGTTTCCTCCTGAACTGGTCAAGACCCGCTACGCAGGCAAGGTCAGGGCACAGCTGTGGATAAAGTCCGACGGGCAGGTCCGCGAAGTCAGGGCCGTAGAGAGCGGCCACCCGCAACTCGCCGAAGCGGTGGAGCAGGCGCTAGGTCAATGGCGCTACAAGCCTTGGGTGGGAACAGTCGGCGCGCCGCCCATGAACACGATCACCGTGCCGGTGATTTTCGGCTCCCATGGCTATAGGCGTTTCAATACCGAAGTCACCGTCGGCCTGGGCAACATCCGTTGCGGTTACCTCAACCACGAAGTGAAGTCCGCCCGCCAGGACTATCCCAAAGAGCCGCTGAGTAAAGTCGACGTGTTCTGGTACACCGGGCAGGCGCTGTTCGGCAGTCATGTTGCCCACCTGCGTAGCGAGCCCCAACGCCAGGTCCTGCTTGAGCAACTGGGCGCCGCGATACCGATGATGGTCAGCAATTGCAGAAGCAATCCCGATCGTTTGTACGGCGACTATCTGCCAGCACCGATCAAGGCGTTGATGGTCGGGTTGGCTGAGCAAGCGGAGGGCAGCGAATGAGCCGTGTGCTGAGTGTGATCGTGTTGGCAGGGATACTCTCGGCGGGGACAGCACAGGCGTTGCCGTCGTATCCGGTGCCGTTGTATATGCCGGAGCCGGACTATCCGGCGTCGATGCGTTATGCCTTGGTAAAAAACAGTGTCACCGTCAGGATTTTCATTCAGGCCGATGGCGGCGTGCGCTTTCTTGAAGTGCGGGGGGCAACTGATCCGAGGTTCATCAGCCTGACCCGAAGTGCTGTTGAGCTATGGACCTTTGAACCCTGGGAGCCACCGGCCTCTCATCCCGAGGGCGAAGCAGTTATGGTCACGTTTACCTTCACAGGGCGACCACACACCAACCCGCCGCTGACATCCAATGCCGAGCTGAAGCAGGAGTTGTGCTGGCAGTTGAACAGGGAAATGTTCGAGGGTCGCAAATGGCGCAAGGACGTCAAGCCGGATGCGCTAATGCGGACAGAGTTATACCTGTCGAGCGGTCCGGTCATAGAGCAATTTCTCACCCTGGACGAACGTCAGGCATTGGTTGTTGAATTGCTGGAGGCGGCGCCGGGCATTATCGCCCAATGTCAAAAGAATCCGATGCGTAAGTATGTGGATTATTTGCCGGAGAATGTGAGGAAGGTGTTGTAGGAAGGGCGGGGCATCAGCGAAGTGCCAGTATCAAAGCAGTTTCAGAATGCAGCCCTGTGGTTGACGACGACCCTGTGTTTCATCAGAATGCTCGCGAGGGCTCAATAAGAGCAGGGCCTGCTCGATTCAATGACGATACCGGCGAGCAGGTGTGGATTGTGCGAGGCGTCACTCGTGCGGTAGCGGCAACTGGCGACAACGGTTGGCTTTCGACCCCTTTCAGGCCTCGTGTCTGGACGTGCTAAGCAAGCGCTGCGACTACCAGCCCTCTCGTACTCTGAAAAAGGCGCCTATGGCGCTTTTTTTGGTTTCAGAGTCCCTACTTTGATCGCCGGTCGCCTCCTAAGTATTTTGTAGGCGGTGACCACCGAGTAGAAAAATCCTCGTTCAGCTTCTTCTTGTGGCGACAAAATTGCGCACCCTCTGGCATTGCGTATGACCGTAAGTCGATGCCCATCACGCGTCTGATAACCCTCGCAATAAATCTGTGCACCTGCACTTAAAATTCCGGCAACAAATGCAGATACATCCTGAATGGTTTTGCAGCCAGACTTGGCCAGTTCATGACCGTGCCCCTGCCAAATGTGGTTGACTCCAAAACCGCTACTGAAGCCGAAATGCTTACCTACACGCAAATAAATTTCTCCGCCTGGCAAGGTCAGGTTGCGGCTTTCGTACATAGAAATGTAACCGAAGCTCAACTCTCCTGAGGTCGGGTGAGGGATGCAATAATCTTTGTCTAGAGTGGAAAAGTCATAAGCTGTCGGCATATCCGCCGTGGCCAAAACAGTCTGCGTTACCTGGTAAGCCAAGTCAGGCTCGGTCGGCGGCGTTAATGCTGACAAAATCAAGTCGTCCGTAACAAGCAAGGCCCGAGTCGGGAAAGCGGCTATTTTCTCACAGCTTTAATCGTGTTAACGGCGAAGTTGCTATCAGTTATTTCAAGGAGGCGGAGGTCAGGGTCGAGCATGATTTGAGTAGCGATCAGGTCTGTTTTGATGCCTTGTGTCAGTTCCACTTGATGCACAGTGCCGGGACCAAAGCGTCATCGCCTTGGTCCCGGCCTTGTCGCGAAAGATTAGTGAGTGGCGTTCATATGTTGAATTGTTTCAAGCTGGCTCAGTCCGAGCGCGCCGTGAGCGTTGATCGCGTTCGAGAAGTCTGTGATCGCGATTTCGATAGTGCCTCTCAGTACCTTGATTGCATTATCGATTTCTCGCGACGCTTCAGGTCCAAATGTCACCTCGACCGCATGGCGGGATTCGGCCTCTTTAGCGCGAGCTTCCTCGGCGTTGCGCAAGGCCAAAGCGTGCTTGGCTTCTTCGACCTGACGCTGTGCAAGTTGTAACGCGGCCTCTATGGCCCGCTGCTGCGCTGCTTGTTCCTCCGCGAGTCGTCGAGCTGCCGCTTCAGCCTCGGCTCTTGCGCGCGCTGCTTCTTCGGCTTGGCGGTGTGCGGCTTCTTGGGCCATGCGCTCGTTATACTCGCGTTCCTGTTCTATTAGCCGAGCATGCAGCGATTCGAGATTGCCTTTGAGTTCGTTTAGAAAGCGGATGCTCTCCATATGAAAACGGGCGTCTCCCGTCATATAGTAAAAATCAGTGGGCACCCCGCCTGGCATACCCCGCATCTGTGCGTTTAACTCAAGAGACGATTTATCCCAGGGATCAGTGCCCCACAAAAAATACGAATTGTCGATGTGGTCCTGTTGCAAGGGAGCGCGTTTGCTGGCAACCAGATGATTGATAGCGTGTATGTGTTTATCGGTTATATCGATGTAACGTGTTCCGTTCCAGTCGCCGACGTGAGCCGCAAGCTCGGCTTGCAGAAAGCCAGGTAATTGCTGGAGGTGATGATGTAATTCTTCCATGGATGATTTCCTTTTTTATAGTGTTAGAGCTGTTTGTGTATGGGGTTCTTACTCTTTGAATCCCGGCTTGCCATTTTTAGCTCGCCATTCTTTGATTGTTTTTAAAATACCCTCCGGGGTGTCCTCCTGACCTTCCTCGGGATAAAAGATTACGTCTGTTTGCGCTGGATGCTCTGTCACCTTTACAAAGTGCTTAACTAAACGATCCATGTGCTTAACAAACTCATCACCATGAAGTTGAATGTGTTGAGAAGAGAGTCCCCTCAAAAATTCCAGGAATTCTTCTTCGGTGTAATCTTCTAGCTTTTCTTTAAAGATCATTTTTTTGGCTCCTGTGATGATCAATATGTTGCCTTGGTGTCATAATAACCAAGTTGTCGATGTCATAAACCGCGCCGCCTTTTGAAATATAATTTTTATGATGGATTTCAAATCTCGTACGGCCTCCGGCTTGGTCGCTGAGTCTAGGGTGGGGCGCACCACCACCTCGCATTATTTCAAGGTTATTCTGAGTAAACTGTTTCCCTAGCTCGGGATCATCGGCTACGGCTATCCAGGTTGCTTTCCTCAGTGAAGCAAAATCACCAAATCGTCGTCCGCGCAGTTGATCTGCAATATGCGTCGGAATCGATGCGCCTTCTGCACGCGTTCTGTCTCCTAGCCAAACTCCAGTCACCGCTTCACCATACCTACTCGCAACCCCCGGGATCGACCTCGGGTCCTTGAACAGCAGGTAGCTATTCGGCAGCCCTGAATCAATCGGCGATATGAGAATGTAATCATCAGGATCATCTCGATCAATCGCCGGGTAAGCTTCAAGCTCGGGTACAAAAGGTGTCACTACGTTGCCTGGATCTGTCGGCAACGCGGGTGGCCCTGCGGGTGAGCTTGTCGAACTGTCCGCCGGTTGTGCTATTGGCGTCCATATAAGGGCCGGTGTCGATTCCCCGTCTCGGATAAACTCGTAGGAATTGTTCAGTGCGTTATAGGTGAAAGTTCTTACGCGAACCTTGGTACCTACTTTCACACCATCCGCAGCTACCCAGCGTGCAGCGCCGCTTGCGCCAGCTCCATCGGACGTCAGTCGATGAGGCACATCCAGCGTGCCTTTGACGCTGGCAAGGTACTGCAGATCGATATGCGGTGGCAGGTTGAGCTGCGACAGAGGTGTGGCGATCACAGCAGGCGGCAGCTCTGAGTCGCCCAACGGTTGTGGATACATCGCCAGCAAGGTGACCAGATTGCTGCCAAGTGTTCTGGTCGCGATCCTGATGAGCTGGTCTTTCGCGATGTTGGTCGCAACGGTCCTGATGCCCGGTGCTGCGGTGGTGGTTGACGCGGGGGCAATAACTGACCACAGCTTGTTGATGCCAGCGGCCTGTCGGGATGATGTCCGATCTGCATCCTGACTCGCCGTTTTATCAGCTAGCGACAGTTCAGCATGGCGCATGGAAAGTGCTGCTGATTGTTCATTGATCAGCGTGACCGACTCGGCAAGAAGCTTTGCTTCGTAGGTTTGAGATAACGCGTTTACCCACGCTTCATGGGCCTGCTGCACACGTTGAGGATCGCCCTGGCTGTAGTGCACCAGATAGTTCAGGTGGTCTTTTTATGTGGCATGTTCAAGTTCTTGACCGGTGAGACTCAGAGCCTGAGCGCGCGGTCTTCCATTAGCGACTGTTTGGATTCAATTAAATAATTTATGTTGGCCTTTTCCTGAAGTATCAGGTCGCGCATTTGCTGTTCGTTCGAGTGGTTGAAATTCAGCGACGCTATTTCTTCTTGAATAGAGCTCTGTAGCCTTCCAAAAGCCTGCGAGTAGTTTTGTGCAAATTCAGATTGTGAATGCGGATAGGCGTTTGTCAGCGCTTCAAGAGCTTGCCTATGAGCTTGATCTTTTTCGCCCTGTGCACGTACTTGCGCTTCAATACGTGCTCGCTCCATGGCTTCTGCCTGAACTCTTGCTTGAGCCGCTACATATTCTGCAGCCTGACGCTCTGCCTGCGCTTGAGCTTCAGCATTTGCTTGAGCCTGCGCTGCTTGCTGTTGTGCTCGCGCACGTAGACGCCTTCGTCTACGTTTACTGCTGGACGCCCCTGTATTAGTAAAACCGCCTCCAAAAAAACCAGAATTTTGAGGCTTGGGTGCACTTCCGTGACTTATGTTTACAGTTCCGCTTGTCTGGTCATGTAATATATTTGTTTGCCGCTTTTTTCGTGTGGCCATACGGTTCTCCTTGTCTGTATGACTATAGTGTTTTAGTCCTCAAGTATTAATGACATACATATGTATTGTGTTGCTTGGTTTTTGGTTGGTTGGATGGTTTTGTTGGCGTGGTGCCTATTGCGATAACCACCTTCCCCACAGCCCTGCGCTCACCCAACAAATCAATCGCCTCCCCAGCCTTTTCCAGCGGATAAACCGTCGACACCAGCGGCTTCAATTTCCCTTCTTCAAACCACGCAAACAGCTGCTTGAAGTTCGCCGCATTGTCCTGCGGTTGCCGCTGAGCAAACGAGCCCCAGAACACGCCGACCACCGATGCGCCCTTAAGCAGGGTCAGGTTGACGGGCAGGTCCGGGATGCGGCCGCTGGCGAAGCCGACGACCAGCAGGCGGCCGTTCCAGGCGATGGCGCGGATGGCCTGGTCAAAAAGGTCGCCGCCGACCGGGTCGTAGATGACGTCGGCGCCGTTGCCGTTGGTGAGGCGTTTTACTTCGTCCTTGAGGCTGGTTTCGCTGTAGTTGATCAGTTCGTCTGCGCCTGCGTTTTTGGCGACTTCAAGTTTTTCAGCGCTGCTGGCGGCGGCGATGACGCGTGCGCCGAGGGCTTTACCAATTTCCACGGCGGCCAGGCCCACGCCGCCGGATGCGCCGAGCACCAGCAGGGTTTCGCCGGCTTGCAGGTTGGCGCGTTGTTTGAGCGCATGCATGGAGGTGCCGTAGGTCATGCTGAACGCCGCAGCGGTGGTGAAGTCCATGCTCGTCGGTATCGGCAGTACGTTGTAACCGGGTACAGCGACCTGCTCGGCAAAACTGCCCCAGCCGGTGAGCGCCATCACGCGGTCGCCGGGCTTGAGATGGGTTACCTTTTCACCGACGGCCGCTATCACGCCGGCGGCCTCGCCACCCGGCGAGAAAGGGAAGGGGGGCTTGAACTGGTATTTGCCCTCGATGATCAACGTGTCGGGAAAGTTGACCCCGGCGGCGTGCACGTCGAGGAGGATTTCGTTCTTTTTGATCTCGGGGCCAGGCACGTCTTCAAGCACCAGCGTGCTGGCCGGACCGAAGGCTTTGCATAACAGGGCTTTCATTAGGCTATTCCTTTTTCGGTAATGGCCGATAAAGTGAGTTAAGTGGGTTCTCGGGTCAACAAGCATGGCCCGGCCTGATAAGCACACATAAGCTGTAAGCTACGTGGCAAACCGTATTAAGGAGTGGACTGTGAAAGCGTGGATTCTGGTATTGCTGGCCTTGTCATTGCCTGTCATGGCGCAAGAGGAAGCCAAGGAAGAAGGCGGCCCGCCCAAAGCGGCCTATGTCTCGCTGACGCCACCGTTCGTGGGCAACTACGCGCTGGATGGCGGCCCCAAGCTGCGCGTCTACAAGGCTGACATCGCGTTGCGTGTAACGGGTGCCGATGCCGAGGCGGCGGTGAAACGCAATGACGCCTTGATCCGTAATCAACTGGTGTCGTTGTTCACTCAGCAGACGGTTGATTCCATGAGCAGTGCCGAGGCGAAGGAAAACATTCGTCAGGAAGCGCTCAAGCAGGTGCAGCGCGTCATGAACGATGAAGAAGGCAAGCCGATTGTCGAAGACTTGCTGTTCAATAACTTCATCGTTCAATAACGCGTGTCAGCGCAGTGCCAGGATCGCCGCCCACTGTTCGGCGGTGACGGGCATCACTGAAAGCCGACTGCCTTTTTGCACCAGAGGCAGTTGCTCCAGCTGGCTTTGTTGCTTCAGATAACCGAGCCCCAGCACGTTCTTGAAGATATCCACAAACTCGACGTCTATGGCGCTCCACGGGTTTTTATCCGCGGCGGCCTTGGCGTCGTGATAGTGGCTGTCGGGGTCCAGTGCAGTGGGGTCCGGATAAGCGGCTTTGGCGATTTTGCCGATGCCGGCGATTCCCGGCTCCGGGCAACTGGAGTGGTAGAAAAAGAATTCGTCGCCCTCTGCCATGCTCCTTAGAAAATTACGCGCCTGATAGTTGCGCACCCCGTCCCAGCGGGCGTTACCCCGTTTTTGCAGGTCGCTGATCGAGAATTCGTCAGGCTCGGACTTCATCAGCCAATAGGCCATTGCTCTCTCTCCAGAGACAAAAGTTCACGGTATTACCGACAGTTTGATGACAAACCGACAGTCGGCTTGCGCCACTATTTGCGTACTGGTTCACGTTACCGCAAAATGCCGCCCTTTAAAGCTCCACGCTGTTGCACGGCCTATACAAAAACCGATGCTGACATCGTATTGATTTGCCTAAGGAGGGCAGTCAATGAAACGCAAGCCTGATTTACTCTGGATTCTGGTTATTCTGTTTGGCTTGGGTGTCGTGACAACCGGTTATGCGCAAAGCTTATGGACCAGCAAGGATGACGCTCCAGTCGAAATCACTCAACAACAGCAAAAAATCCCCGGCAGGCATTAAGCCCTGCTTCTGCTCTGATCGTTGACTGCCCTGTTGGCTGAACGATCAGAGTATCTGTGTCAGATACCAGCCTTTATCAGATACCGTGCCTTGCAGCGGTACATCCCAACTGGCCTGCGCCAGTCGATCCACTTTCTGACATTCGTGAGCCAGCCCGAGTAGAACCGGTTTGCGCCAGGCCTTTCTGCGTGCCAGATACGCCAGGCTGCGGTCATAAAACCCACCGCCCATGCCCAGACGACCGCCTTCGTTATCGAACCCTACCAATGGCATCAGCACCAGATCGAGTGCCCACACATGGCGTTGTTTCGCACGGTTGATGAGAGGCTCGGGAATGCGGAAGCGATTGGGGATGAATTTTTCGCCGGGACGCACGCGCTGAAAAACCATGCGCGTGCGCGGCCATGCATTGAGCACCGGCAGGTAAGTGGCCTTGCCGCGTCGTTGTGCTTCACGCAGCAACAGCCGCGGGTCGATCTCGCCATCCATCGGCAGGTACAGCGAAACATGCCGGGCACGTCGAAACAGCGGGTGCTGCGCCAATTGGCGGTAAACATCGCGGGCTGCTGCGCGTTGCTGGCTGCGAGTCAGCGCCCTGCGTGCCTTGCGTAGCTGGCGGCGCAGTTGCGGACGGGTGAGCGATTGGGCGCTGATCATGAGCAGAAGGTCATGCAGGCTGATCCGGGAAGGGAGTTGAAACCAGAGCAGAATCGTCGTTGCCAGACAGCAGGGCTGGCAACGAACTGAATGTGGACTCCCCGACGAACCGCTGTCGGTTTAGCCCTTGAACCCGAAAGTTCAAGGTGGAGATTGCAGGAGGTTTTAAGGCTTTCCGTCGAGCGGACATGCACACCAACCCCAACGTGCAACCCCCGTGGTTGTGCGTATCGGCTCAGGGACATGACCGACTGGCAAGCACTCCAGGGAGCAGCGCGAGTATACAGAAATGCCTCGCAATAATCAGCCCCGAGTTGAATCCGGTGTGCCGGGCGTGTCTGTGGCCAGCACCAGATCGACCTTGTCGAGCAGATCGCGGACCTGTTCGCGAGTCGAACCGCTGGTCTGTACGTCAGGCAAATGTTCTTTATGTAGCAGGTCGTGAGTGATGTTGAGCGCGGCCATCACGGCGATGCGATCGGCACCGATGACTTTGCCGCTGCTGCGGATTTCACGCATCTTGCCGTCCAGATAACGGGCGGCGCTGACCAGGTTGGTGCGCTCTTCCTGAGGGCAGATGATCGAGTATTCCTTGTCGAGGATCTGAACGGTAACGCTGTTGCCATTGCTCATGAGTCTTGCTCCAGGGCTTTGAGGCGCGAAATCATTGACTCGACCTTCTGCCGGGCGATTTCGTTTTTTTCAATGAGTTGGGCGCGTTCCTCGCGCCAGGTCTTTTCCTGAGCTAATAGGAGTGCATTTTGGCCTTTAAGTTGCTCGGCATACTTCAGGAGCAGCTCCACACGTTTCATCAGCGCTTGCAGGTCGGTGTCTTCCATTGTTTTCCACTGAATACTTTCTGATGAATGGCAGGGGAGGCGATGCTTGTGCTCAAGCTCGAACCGCCGTCCGGGTGATCTTGTCGCGCGGATAGTCTAGGATACAAGGCCTTCATTCTAGACATTGCGCCGTTTGGCGACTAGCTACCCATGCCCATTCAGAATTCTCCGTACAAAGCGTTCGCCACTCTGCTTAACAGTGGCGGTCATCAGGTATCCCCTGCCGAGCTGCATGGCCTGCTGCTGGGGCGCAGTTGCGCAGGTGCCGGTTTCGATAACGAAGGCTGGTTTGCCGATGCTTCGGTGCTGCTGGAAACCGAGCCGCAAGACAATATCCGCCAGGCGCTTATCGGCTTGCAAGAGATGGTCAAGGGCGAACTCACCGGTGACGACATGACCGTCGTGCTGTTGCTGCCGGGCGACGAAGAGCCGCTGACCGAGCGTGCTGCCGCACTGGGCCAATGGTGTCAGGGGTTTCTGGCAGGCTTCGGTCTGGCCATTGGCGACAAGACCCTCGGCACCGAAGCCAAGGATGTTCTTGAGGATCTGGCGGCCATTGCCCAGGTTCAGGACGCACTGGACGAGTCCGAAGACGGCGAGACCGACTATATGGAAGTCATGGAATACATGCGCGTAGCGCCATTGTTGCTGTTCACCGAATTCAATGAGCCTGCTGCGCCGCAACCCAAGCCTTCTCTGCACTGATTGCCCATCACTGCGACACCGCGCCGCGCTGACGACAGTGCGGCCCGGTAGACTCCATCAGGACTCCTGCTGCCCATGATTCAGATCCCGAAGTCCGAATACGCCCGCCGCCGCAAGGCTCTGATGGCTCAGATGGAGCCGGACAGCATTGCCATCCTGCCCGCTGCTGCGGTTGCCATTCGCAATCGTGATGTCGAGCATATCTACCGGCAGGACAGTGACTTTCAGTACCTCAGCGGCTTTCCCGAGCCGGAAGCGGTGGTGGTGCTGATTCCCGGACGCGAATATGGCGAGTACGTTTTGTTCTGCCGTGAACGCAACCCCGAGCGCGAATTGTGGGAAGGTCTGCGCGCCGGACAGGAAGGCGCGATCCGCGATTTCGGTGCAGACGATGCATTCCCGATCAACGACATCGACGAAATTCTGCCGGGCCTCATCGAGGGCCGTGACCGGGTCTATTCGGCGATGGGCAGCAACCCTGAATTCGACCGGCACCTGATGGACTGGATCAACGTGATCCGCTCCAAGGCGCACCTCGGTGCTCAGCCGCCCAAGGAATTTGTCGCGCTGGATCATCTGTTGCACGACATGCGCCTGTACAAATCGGCGGCGGAAATCAAAGTCATGCGCAGCGCGGCGGACATCTCTGCGCGTGCCCATGTGCGAGCAATGCAGGCCTGTCGCGCAGGCCTGCACGAGTTCAGCCTGGAAGCCGAGCTGGATTACGAATTTCGCAAGGGCGGTTCGAAGATGCCTGCCTACGGCTCGATCGTGGCCTCGGGGCGCAACGGTTGCATCCTGCATTACCAGCAGAACGATGCCGTTCTCAAGGATGGCGATCTGGTGCTGATCGATGCGGGCTGCGAAATCGACTGCTATGCCAGTGACATCACCCGGACGTTTCCGGTGAGCGGCAAGTTTTCTCCCGAACAAAAAGCCATCTACGAGCTGGTGCTCAAGTCTCAGTATGCGGCTTTCGAGGCCATCGGCCCCGACAAGCACTGGAACCAGGCGCACGAAGCGACGGTCAAGGTGATTACCGCAGGGCTGGTCGAGCTGGGTTTGCTGCGAGGCGACGTCGATCAGTTGATCGAGAGCGAGGCCTACAAGATGTTTTACATGCACCGTGCCGGTCACTGGCTGGGCATGGATGTACACGACGTCGGTGAATACAAGGTCGGCGGCGAGTGGCGTGTACTGGAGGTCGGCATGACGCTGACTGTTGAACCCGGGATCTACATATCCCCCGACAATCTGGACGTCGCGAAGAAATGGCGAGGTATTGGTGTGCGAATCGAAGACGACGTGGTTGTAACCAGGCAGGGCTGTGAAATTCTGTCCGGTGGCGTGCCCAAGACCGTCGCCGAGATCGAGGCGCTGATGGCGGCTGCAAAGGCACAGGTCGCATGAGCCGCTTTAATATCGCCATCGTCGGCGGCGGATTGGTGGGTGCAAGTCTCGCGCTTTCACTGCAGGCCGGTGCCAAGGCGCGCGGCTGGAAAATCGTGCTCATCGAACCCTTCGCGCCGGGTGAGGCCTGGCAGCCCAGCTACGATGCGCGTTCTTCGGCACTGTCGTTCGGCTCGCGACGCATCTATGAGCGGCTTGGCCTCTGGCAGCAGATATCCCGCCGCGCCGAGCCGATTCTGCAAATTCAGGTCTCGGACCGTGGCCGCTTCGGAGCTACCCGTTTGTCTGCGATCGAAGAGGGTGTTCCGGCGCTCGGCTACGTAGTCGAGAACGCCTGGCTCGGTCAGGCACTGTGGGCGGCGCTGGATCGTGATGTCGTCAGTTGGCGTGTGCCGGCCGAGGTCAGGCACATGCAGCCGCTGGCCGATGGTTATCGCCTGAGCCTCAGTGACGAAACCGAACTGGATTGTGATCTGGCCGTGCTGGCCGATGGCGGCCGCTCCAGCCTGCGCGAGCAGCTGGGTATTGGAGTGCGGCAACGGCCCTACGACCAGCATGCGCTGATTGCCAATATCACGCCGAGCGAAGCGCATTGCGGGCAGGCGTTCGAACGTTTTACCGAGGACGGGCCGATGGCGCTGCTGCCATTGCCGGAAAACCGCTGTGCGCTGGTCTGGACGCGTCCGGGCAACGATACCCAGCGCCTGGCCGAGCTGGACGACCGCAGTTTTCTGGAAGAGCTGCAGGGCGTGTTTGGCTATCGCCTGGGCACGCTGCGTCAGGTCGGTGCACGGCATGTCTACCCCCTGGCGCTGGTCGAGGCCGAAGAGCAGGTGCGTTCGCATCTGGTGATTCTGGGTAATGCGGCGCACAGCCTGCATCCGGTTGCCGGGCAGGGGTTCAATCTGTCCTTGCGTGACGCCGATGCACTGGCCGAGACGCTGCTGGACAGCGCCGCGCCGCCCGGTGAGTTGTCTACTCTGCAGCTCTACCGTGAGCGTCAGCGTCAGGATCAGCAATTGACCGTGGGCTTCTCCGACAAGGTGACACGCCTGTTCGGCAGCTCCCGGTCGGCGGTTGCCGCCGGGCGTAACGTCGGGTTGCTGGGCCTGGACCTGTTGCCAGCCGCCAAGCGCTGGTTTGCCCGTCAGGCGATGGGCCTGGGGACTCGATCCGATGTGTGAATCACACACTTTAAACACACGGCTTCGGCCGCAAGCGAGAACGGTTTGACCATGGAAACGCGCGCAGATGTGCTGATTGTCGGAGCCGGAATGGTCGGCAGTGCCCTTGCTCTGGCGTTGCAGGGCAGCGGTCTTGATGTGCTGGTGGTCGACGGTGGGCCGCTGAGCGTCAAACCCTTTGACCAACACTCGGCTTTTGAGCCACGAGTCAGTGCCTTGTCGACAGCCAGTCAGCGAATTCTTCAGCGGCTGGGCGTGTGGGAAGGCATCGCGGCCCGTCGCATCAGCCCGTACGCGCACATGCAGGTCTGGGATGGCAGTGGCACCGGGCAGATTCACTTCTCTGCCTCCAGCGTGCATGCTGATGTGCTGGGCCATATCGTCGAGAACCGCGTGGTGCAGGATGCGTTGCTCGATCGCCTGCATGAAAGCGACATCGGCTTGCTGGCCAATGCGCGGCTGGAGCAGATGCGCCACTCCGGAGATGACTGGCTGCTGACCCTGGCCGACGGTCGCCAGTTGCGCGCACCGCTGGTGGTTGCCGCCGATGGTGCCAATTCGGCGGTGCGCCGCCTGACCGAAACGCCGACCCGTGAGTGGGATTACCTGCATCACGCTATCGTCACCAGTGTGCGCACCGCTGATTCCCACAGGAAAACTGCCTGGCAGCGTTTTACCGACGACGGTCCCTTGGCTTTTCTGCCACTGGAGCGCGAGGGCGAGCACTGGTGCTCTATTGTCTGGTCAGTCACACCGTCTGAAGCCGAGCGCCTGATGGTGTTGGAAGATGACCTGTTCTGTCGTGAACTGGAGCAGGCATTCGAGGGGCGTCTGGGTCAGGTAGTGTCTGCCGATGAGCGCGTTTGTGTGCCACTGCGTCAGCGTCATGCCAAGCGTTACGTTGCCAGGGGGTTGGCGCTGATTGGCGATGCGGCGCATACCATTCACCCGCTGGCCGGGCAGGGCGTGAACCTGGGCTTTCTCGACGCAGCCGTGCTGGCGCAAGTCCTGACCCACGCTGCCGGGCGTGGCGAACGCTGGTCTGACCTGCGCGTGCTGGGCCGCTACGAGCGTCGTCGCATGCCGCACAACCTGGCATTGATGGCCGCAATGGAAGGCTTCGAACGGCTGTTTCAGGCCAACCAATTGCCACTGCGCTGGTTGCGTAACACCGGTTTGAAAATGGTCAACCGGATGCCCGAAGCCAAGGCTCTGTTCGTGCGCGAAGCGTTAGGGTTGTCGGGAGATTTGCCTGAACTGGCGCGGCTTGAGCCCGCCACTACCCTATAGGGCCGGATGCGGAGCGTCGGCACGATAGTTGATGATCGTTCCTCACGCTCAGCGCACCAATCCGTTGCGATACTGCCCCGGTGTCAGTCCGGTCCAGCGTTTGAAGGCGCGGCTCAGGCTGGTTGTGTCGGTAAAGCCCAGCAGGTAGGCGATTTCGCTCAGCGAGCTGTGCGGGTCGTTCATGTGCAGCAATGCCAGGTTCTGGCGGCATTGATTGAGCAGCAGGTCGTAACAGCAGCCCTCGTCGGCCAGATGACGTTGCAAACTGCGCGTGCTCAGGTGCAGGGCTTCGGCGATGGTTTTTGCGGTGGGCTCGCCATCCGGCAGAAGGGTTTCGATGGCCGAGCGCACGCGCTGTTCCCAGATCAGCGAAGGTAACGGATCGCCCCTGGATTCCTGCCCGTTTACCTGTACCGGGCCGTCGTCCAGGTGGCTGTCGAACTGATCACCGCCAAATTCCAGCAAATTCTCCTGCGCCGCAAACATCACCGGTGAGCGGAACAGATCCTGCCAGGGCTGCGGGTTATCAGGCGCGGGACGTTGCAGATGCACCGCCAGCGGCGCGTAGCTCCTGCCTAACCGGTTGCGGCAGGTACGCACATAAATGGCGGCGAATGCATCCAGCAACTCATGAGCGGGCAACTGACACGATTTCGGCGTGCCGAAGCGGAATTCATAGCGCTCGCCCACCGTTCTGAAGTCCAGCTCCAGAGAGTCCTCGGCCATTGAGCGGTAACGTACGATGCGCTCGAAAACCTCGCGCAGTGAACCGCTGGCCACCAGCGTATAGCCCAGCGCGTGGAACGACGTGGGGCTGACAAAACGCGAGACACGTAAACCCAGGGTTGGATCGAGGCAGGCCTGTACCGCTCGCTGCCAGAGGGCGGCGGTGATGTCTGAGGGAAACTGTGCTCCGGGATCATCCAGCATATTCGGATCTATGCCCGCGCTCTGACACAACGCGTTGCTGTCCACGCCCAAGGCATCGAGCTGCTTGCGCAGTGCAGGGGTCCAGCTGGCGAGACTGCTTGGCTCAGGCATGTGGACGCCTCTCCCTGACATGAGGTGATTCAGCGTCTAGCAGTGCGGACAAGGTTTCACGGGGCATTTCCCTTGCCTGACGCCGTGACCAAGAATGAAAGCTTTTGTGACAGTTGTGCAAGCCTTATAGACGCGTTTCTTGCCATCGGGCGGCAATCGTCACGGTCGGGAGAGCGTCGGGCAGCGCTGAATAGGTCAAAGCGGACTATGAACACGCTTCGATCAAGCAGTTGTCGTATAACAAAAAATCCGAGCCTTCCCAGTAAAACTCCGATAACCGCTATTCAGCGGAGGCCTGGCGTTTATGTCATTTGACACTGGCATGGCAAATGACTATAAATGCGCCATGTTGTACGACAACTTAAGACTTGCAGAAAATTACAACCACAAAAATAATTCAAAGAGTAACAAGTCCATGACCAGTCTGATTTCTCAGGCAGTAAAAAAGTTTATCTCCCCCATTTTGTCAAAATTTTCGCCCGATTGTCGGCGAATTACCTCGATAACCCTGCTTAAAAAGCCCGTAACCTGAAGTTACATAAAACCAGCCGCCTCACGGTCATGGCCGCGGGACGCTCATCGCCAATCTAAAAATAAACAGGGTGAAGAGATGAAAATAAAAGGCATTCGATGGTGGATGGTGGGGCTGGTAACAGCTGGCCTGGTCGTCAACTACCTTGCACGCAACACGCTGTCCGTCGCAGCGCCGACGCTCATGAGCGAACTGAGCATTTCCACCGAGCAGTACGCGCACATCGTCGTCGCCTGGCAGCTGTGCTACGCCATCATGCAACCGGTGGCGGGCTACATCATCGACGCCATCGGCACCAAGATGGGCTTTGCGATTTTCGCCATTGCCTGGTCGGCTGCCTGCGCTGCCGCAGCGTTCGCAACGGGCTGGCAGAGCCTGGCCATCTTCCGTGGCATGCTCGGGCTGACCGAAGCGGCGGGTCTGCCCGCAGGCGTCAAGGCCACGACCGAATGGTTTCCGGCCAAGGAGCGTTCGGTTGCCATCGGCTGGTTCAACATTGGCTCGTCGTTCGGCGCATTGCTTGCGCCTCCGCTGGTGGTCTGGGCCATCCTGCAAAGTGGCTGGGAGCTGGCGTTTCTGATTGTCGGTGGTCTGGGTATCGTGTGGAGCGGGCTATGGCTGCTGTTGTACAAGCACCCGCGTGACCAGAAGCGTCTGGGCGATGCCGAACGTGACTATATTCTCAGCGGCCAGGAATCGCGCCTCAAGGATGCACCTGCCCAGAAAGGCAGTTGGAAACGCCTGTTCAAGAACCGCAATTTCTACGCTATCGCTTCGGCGCGCATCCTGTCCGAGCCTGCTTGGCAAACCTTCAACGCGTGGATCCCGCTGTACCTGATGACCGAGCGCCACATGAACATCAAGGAAGTCGCGATGTTCGCCTGGCTGCCGTTTCTGGCGGCTGACATCGGCTGTGTGCTGGGCGGCTATCTGAGCCCGCTGTTTCACAAATACTGCAAGGTTTCGCTGTTCACATCCCGCAAGATGGTCATGCTGTTCGGCTGCTCATGCATGATCGGCCCGGCCTGTATCGGGCTGGTCGAAAGCCCTTACACCGCTATTGCATTGCTGTGCATCGGTGGTTTCGCGCACCAGACACTGTCCGGCGCACTGTACTCGATCACCTCGGATTCGTTCGGCAAAAACGAGGTTGCCACGGCGACTGGCATGGGCGGGATGTTCGGTTTTCTGGGCGCTGCAGCGTTCACGATGGTGTTCGGTGTGCTGGTCACCAAAATCGGTTACAGCCCACTGTTCGTGGTACTGGCGATTTTCGACATCGTCGCCGCCATTGTGGTGTGGACCGTCGCCCGCGAAGTGCCGCAGAACGACGAGGCCGTGGCGCTGAGCGTTGACGAATCGGGTTCTCGAACTGTTCCCGCAACCTGAGGCCGTCGTAATCCTGTAACGAAGCGCGGATATTCTCTGCTCTGAAAGTGATTTTTTATTAGAGGCCGTTCCTCGAAGGCAGGGGACGGCTTCTTTTTTTGCCTGATAGCTGATATTCGTTTTAGGAATTAATAAATAGCTTCTTATTCCTTAGCGAATATAACTTCAATCCCTATACTCGTCTCATGAACGCATACATGCAGGAGGCGAATCCATGCATAACGAGTCGATCCGGTATCTGATCGTGCCAGGCTGGCAAGGGTCTCCTGATGATCATTGGCAGACCCACTGGCAAAACAGCCTGCCCAACAGCACGCGCGTGGAACAGGCCGACTGGCTCAAACCACGCCGTGAGGACTGGGTGGGCGAGTTGCAACGCACGATTGCAGCACACAGCACGCCGGTGATCCTGATCGCTCACAGCCTGGGTTGCGTGACGGTCGCGCATTGGGCGCAACTCGCACCGCTGGAGACTCTGCGTCAGGTGCAAGGTGCGTTGCTGGTAGCACCTGCCGACGTCGAGCGTCCGAATTGCCCGCCTGCATTGCGTAATTTTGCGCCGATCCCTGATGATCTGCTGCCGTTTCCGACACAGATTGTCAGTTCTGACAACGACCCTGCGGTCAGCTCTCAGCGCGCTATGGAAATGGCCCGTCACTGGGGCGCGGAAGTCGGGTTTCTGAGTCAGGCCGGGCATATCAACGTCAAGTCCGGTCATCAGCGCTGGGAGCAGGGGTTCGCCTACCTGTACCGGCTGCAAAACCGTCTGGAGCAGCATGCGCGTCGGCGCGCATGAGCGGCAGCTTGTTTATCGACCCAACGGGTCCTGTCTTTTAAACGCTTGAGCCGTCGCAAGGGCTCAGGCGGGAGTGTGTCATGAGCCTTCACGAAAATTTCGGTCAGCCGCTGCTGACTTTCCCCGATGCAGAAAAAAGCCCGCTGAGCATTCGCGCCAAGGCGCTGGTGTTCATCGACCCACGCTCGCGCCGTTTACGCGAAGAAATGGAACAGCTGGCACCTCGTTCACTGCCGGTCTTGATCCGTGGCGAGTCCGGGACCGGCAAGGAATTACTGGCGCGGCATATTCATCGCGGCAGTGATCGCTCGGGCTTGTTCGTTTCAGTCAACTGCGGTGCCATCAGTCCGACTTACGCCGATGCGGAGTTGTTCGGTTATGCCGCTGGAGCGCACAGCGGTTCGGTCAGCAGTCGGGCCGGCTGGTTTGGCTCGGCCAACGGCGGCACTTTGTATCTGGATGAGATCGGCGACCTGCCGCTGCCGATTCAGGTCAAGCTGCTCGCCGCCCTGGAAAACCACGAAGTCACGCGAGTTGGCGCGCACCAGCCGAGCCCGGTCGATGTGCGTCTGGTAGCCGCCACCAGCATCGATCTGGCGCAGGCGGTGGCTGCCGGAAAATTTCACGAGCGGCTTTATCACTACCTGAGCGAGGGGCGTCTTGACCTGCCGGCGTTGCGCGAGCAACCGGGCAACATCTTGCCGCTGGCCGAATACTTTGTCGGTATCTACAGCCAGCGCCTTAGCCTGCCTGTGCAACTGATCAGCGAAGACGCACAGCGCACGCTTGAAGCTCACAGCTGGCCCGGCAACACACGTGAGCTGGAGAACGTCATTCACTTTGCCTTGCTGGTCAGCAGCGGTGATGAAATTCGGGCTGAAGATATCAATCTGCCGGATATTGCCGCGCCGCTGACGCTGATCGAGCGTCAGGCAAAACTATTGGTTAGCGGCGGCGATCGAGAACAGCTTTGCGCGCTGCGGCGATTGCTCGAAACGGTAACATCGCAGCTTGAGCAGAACCCTGCGTGAAGGCGTGAGACAAAAAGATATAAGTACTCGATTAAAAAGTCTTTTATCGGAATATAAAATCTCGGTAATGTCAGCATGATGTCGCAGGGTTTGGATCGCGCGACGGCAAACCATTGAGTAATAAAGCGTCATTTTCTGATGACGCTCTCGGATTTCGCTAAGGACATTGCATGAAAAAGACGTTTCTGATGACCGCTCTGGCGGCTGTGTTTTCGATTGGCCTGGCTCACGCGGGCGAAAAGCTGGTAGTCGGCGCGACGCCCGTACCGCACGCGGAAATCCTTGAGCTGATCAAGCCGACCCTGGCCAAAGAAGGCGTGGACCTGGAAATCAAGGTCTTCACTGACTACGTGCAGCCAAACGTTCAATTGAGCGAAAAGCGCCTGGATGCCAACTATTTTCAAACCAAGCCTTATCTGGATGGCTTCAATAAGGGCAAAGGCACCAATCTGGTGACTGGCGTGGGCGTACACGTCGAACCGTTCGGCGGCTACTCCAGCAAGTACAAGAAACTGGCTGATTTGCCTGAAGGCGCAACCATCGCCATTCCAAACGAAGGCAGCAACGCAGGCCGCGCACTGTTGCTGTTGCAAAAAGGTGGCCTGATCACCCTGAAGGATCCGACCAACGCCCTGTCCACGCCGAAAGACATCGCAACCAACCCGAAGAAATTCAAATTTCGCGAACTGGAGTCGGCTGTACTGCCACGTGCGTTGAAGCAGGTTGACCTTGCCCTGATCAACACCAACTACGCGCTGGAAGCCAAGCTCAATCCGAAGAAAGACGCGCTGATCATCGAAGGTGCCGATTCGCCGTACGTTAACTTCCTCGTCACCCGCGAAGACAACGCTCACACCGACGCCATCGAAAAACTGTCGAAAGCGTTGACCAGCCAGGAAGTCAAAGACTTCATCAACAAGAAGTACGACGGCGCGGTACTGCCTGCGTTCTGACCCACTGAGTGTCGTGCGTAATCTAACTATCGTGCGACGCTCCGCGTCGCATGCCGTTCTGGAAGCTCCGCGTCCGGTCTTGAACAGGCGGCGCGGCGCAGACCTGTGACGCAGAGCGTCACGCAAGGCATTCCTGCGCTGGAGCGTGAGGAACGATAACATCACTATCACTATCGTGCGACGCTCCGCGTCGCATGCCGTTCTGGACGCTTTGCGTCCTCTTTTGAGCATATGGCGCGGCGCAGACCTGTGACGCGGAGCGTCACGCAAGGCATTCCTGCGCTGGAGCGTGAGGAACGATCATCTCACTGTCGTGCGACGCTCCGCGTCGCCCCACAATTCCCCGCCATAAACTCCCCCGAAAACGCTTTCTCGACAAAACGTGTCGAGTCCGGCAGCGAGCCATTCACCGCTCCCGAGTGATCCAGCTGCGGGTAGTAATGCCACTCGATGCGGTCGCCGGCCTTGCACGCATCTTTCACCAGCGCGATCTGGCTGCGAACAGGTGAAATGACATCCTTGCCCCCCGTGCCGATAAAAACCGGAATGTCAGACTTCAACGTCGGGTAGTCCGAATGACGATTGACCTGATCGAGTGCCTTATCGGGTGAGCGTTTGAAACTGTTGTTGAATGTCAGTCCATCCGCGACCACCTTGCGCTCGATGGCTTGCAGGCATTCACGCTGACTGGTTTCGAACGCGGGCTTTGCGCGGTCGCTCAGGTAATCGGCAGGATGCAGCGACGGGTCGATCAGCGCGGCAGTACTCAGTCGCAACAGGTTATAGGCCAGCGATGGCGTGACCTGATCGCGGAAGGTGTCTGGTCCGGCATGTTTCTCACGCGATTGAGCCATCGGATACGGCGTCCCTGTCGCAACCACACCGACAATGTTCAATTCGGGCGCATAAGTCTTCTGGTAGACGGCTGTTGCGAAAGCGGCACGGCCACCTTGCGACTGCCCGAACACAACCACCTGCGAAGACAGATTGAAGTCCGCCTTCTGAACCGCACGAATGCTGTCGAGCACACCATACGCCAGCGGACTGCTCAGCCCGAACGGGTGCAGCCCCGGCGTGCCCAAACCCTGGTAATCAGTAGCCACAATCGCGTAGCCCCGCCCGAGCCATTCATTCAGATAGCGCGTGTCGCGATCACTGCGCCCGGCAAAGGAAGGCGCACAGATGTCCGCGCTGCCAACCGTGCCATGCGCCCACGCCATCAGCGGCCATCCGCCCTTTGGCGGCTCACCCTTGGGCATGAACAAGGCTCCTGACACTGCGACTGGCTGGTTGTTGAGCCCGTCTGTCGAGGTGTACAGGATGCGGACATTCTGTCCGGCACTCTCAAGGCTCTGCGTGGCCGTCAGCGGCTCCGAGCGCAGCAGTTGGCCCGGTGTCGACGGCACTTTATCCGGCCATGTGTAAAATGCGGGAACACCGCCTTCGCCCGGGTCTGACTGGGCAACGGCGACAGTTTTCATGGAAGTGCCTGGCACTGCGCTGCAAGCTGCGAGCAGGACCATCAACAGGGTGGCCAGAACGGCCGAATACCTTGGCGATGAGTTCATCGGTATTTCTCCACAAGCTGACAGGAGAGAGCGCATCAGCATCGATGTATCAAGCCGATTATGACCTGAGCGATGATAACTGACGCACGCGCTGCCAGTACTGAACGGAGTTCTTCATGCGCAAGGATTACCTCGCTTTCTTCATCTCGCTTTTCCTGTCCAGGCTGGCGGATCAGATCCTGTTGTTTATTGTGCCGCTGGTGGTGTTCCAGACCACCAACAGCGCTTCATGGGCGGGGCTGGCGTTTTTCGTCGAATCGTTACCGAGGTTTCTCGCGTTTCCGTTGTGCGGCGCGCTGTGCGACAAGTATTCGCCTATCAGAATTCTGCACATCAGCCAGGTCTACCGGGCATTGCTCTGCGTGCTGGCGATGGTGTTCTACGCACTATTTGGTGGCATTGGATGGCTCGTGGTGCTCTCGGCATTGTGCGGGGTGCTGACCACGCAAGGCATCATGGCGCGCGAAGTGCTCATGCCGCATATCTTTCAGCACTACAGCTACACCAAAACGTTGTCCTATTCCCAGATCGCCGACCAGTCAGGGCTGGTCCTCGGGCCGCTGGTGGCGGCACTGATGCTTGAAGTGTGGGCCTGGCACTGGGTAGTGCTCTGGATCGCCGGACTATTCCTCCTGGCAGACCTCTGCATGTTGGCGTGGCAACGTCTTGGCCGTTTTAAGCTGGAAGTGTTCGAGCAGCATCAAGACATCTGGCTGCAGCCCTTGCGGATTGCGTTCGGGCATATCCGTGGCCTGGCCGAATTGAAAAAGATCATCACGCTGGCAGTAGGGGTCAACCTGATCGTCGGCGTCACGCTGGCTACCTCGGCAGCCATGGTCATCGGTGAGTACAACGCAGGCAAGGATAACTACGCAGGGCTGCAGGCGGCGGGGGCAGTGACTACTATCGTGATCCTGTTCTTCCTGGCCCGTGTGGTGCTGCCTTTGCGGGTGCTGGGCGGTGTCGGGTATTCAATGATCGCGATCGGGGCATTTATCAGCGCCCTGATTCCGAACCTGATTGGCTATGCGCTGGGTTTTTTGTTGATCGTCGGCTTCGACAAGATGTTCAACGTCTACATGCGCACCCTCCGGCAGCGGGTGATACCGCCTCAGGACTTCGGCAAGACGGTGGGCGTGATCACGCTGCTTAATAACATGTCCCAGCCCTTGGCAGGTTTGCTTGTGGCTTTGCTGGCCGCACCCTTGGGCACCCGGCAGGTCATCCTGATGCTGGCCGTGCTGACTTCCCTTCTCGGGGCAGGTGCGATGTGGTGGTTTGCAAAAGCGCGCGGCCCGTTCTCTGCCTCGATTGTTGAGGCGAATCGGGAGGCCGGGAAATGAAAATGGGGCTGAATCCGTTTCGCTGAATCTGGATGGAGTCAGGGCTTTTGAGCAAAAGCATTGTGCTTGTCCACGATGCAACGCCAAGAGCGCGGTGAAGAATTGATTTCATTGCTGTAGTCAAAGATCGGGAAATCCCCAATCCTGAAGTGGGGAGAGCTGAGACAGAAATGTTAGGTGCTCGATGGTTTTTACTTTTTGCAGGTTTTTCAGTTCCATCTGTCCGCCGAGTGCCAAGGCAGGGACGAAGCCGTACATCTCGTCACTTCTGAGTGGGCCGAGTTTTTCGAGGGCCGGTTTAAATAGATCGACTAAATCATTACTCTCAGGACTCTGGAATGAAAAAAATGCCCTCACTCCCAAATTATCATCTTTGCCAGCGAATATAGAAGTACGGGCAGAGTATCGCGAAATATAGGAGGAAACTGTCAAGCAGTACCCGTCATTTTCTCCCCAGATATAGAGCGCTCCGAACGCACTGCGTGCTATTACATGATAATGGTCTTTTTGGTGAAGTGGTGTATCGTAAAGCCATTGCTCAAGCAGGTGCTCGTAATCTTCGGGATTAACTGTCCAGAAAATTCCGTCTGCATACCCGCTCCAGCCGTGATCGGCCCAGTAATCAAGTAGTTGATCAGGCAGTTTGTTCTTATATTTTAAAATATTTGAGTGCGGCACATCATCGCGCTCAGTTGTGGGGCCGAATTTTTTGAGGAAAAAAGCATAATGCTCGTCCATCATGCAGTCCGAACTGGCAGCGTAATAAAAAAGGTAAGCTTCTGATTTCCGAATTTAGACATCAGGAAACCCCCAGTCCTGTAGCGGCGAGAGCTGAGAAAGAAACGTTAGGTGCTCGATGGTTTTTACTTTTTGTAGGTTTTTAAGTTCCATTGGCCCGCCGAGTGCCAAGGCAGGGACGAAGCCGTACATTTCATCACTTTTAAGTGCCCCGAGGCTTTTCAATGCTGGCTTGAATAGGTCATCTAGATCATTGTACTCGGCGATCATAGATGAAAAAAACGCCTTTGCTCCGAAGTCGAGTTTTTCTCCGGTAAATATTGATTTGCGGGTGGAATATCTTGATATATAGGCGTTCAAAGTTAAGCAGTATCCGTTCTTTTCTCCCCATATGTAGAGTATGCCGAATGCACTCCGAGCTATCACGTGATAGTTATCTTGCTGGTAAAGTGATGTGCCAGAAATCCATTGGTCAAGTATGTGCTCATAATCTTGAGGGTTGACGGTCCAAAATAACCCATCTGCGTAACCGCACCAACCGTACTCTGACCAGTAATCAAGCAGTTGATTGGGGAGTTTATTACGGTATCGGGATATACTTGATGCTGGAACTTCATTTCGCTCAATTACAGGTCCGAAGCCTTGCAGGAAAAACTCATAATCTTCATCCATAGTTAGCTCCTTATCAGCATTTTTCAAGTTTTGCATTAATTTTTGTAGTGTTGCGATCAAAATCAGGTACGCCGCTAGCGGCGGCATCCAATCCAGCTATACGGCTTGGCCATTGAGAACCGATACTCGAATTTATACGCCGATCACCAAAGTCACCTATAATGTCTTTCCCTCCAGCAAAAAGGTCTGGGTTATGAAGTGCTGCTAGAGTCGCCATCTTTTCTGAAGCCATTTTCTTGGCTAGCGCGGCTACCTCGCCAAGGGGGTTTCCTTCCAACCTCAATTGATCTCGAAACTTACTTTCCATATCAAGACTAAATGCTCTCCGTGCATCTCTCGCAACCTTCGCGTCCCTTACAACATCTCCATCCGTAAAAGCCTTCCGTCCTTTCAGATACTCCTCCACCGTTAGGTCATTCAACCCCTTTTGCTGTCCTTCTAGCTGATTATCGAACTCGTCAGCAAGGTTGCGGTGCTTTTTACTTAAATTAAAGCATGGCACCTTGTGCTCAGGCATGCCCGACGGTCTTTTCGGATCGGGCTCGTCCGCACGTCGATTGGGCGGTGGCGGTGGCGTTTCCTGTTTGTCCAGTGCACTTTTACGAGGGCCGGCGTTTTGCAGGTCGGGGTGTCTTGTCAGGGCGTCTTCGTGCTGGAGCATCCATTGGCCCAGCTTCGCACCTTTTTTACTGGCTTGCATTTCATTGGCAAGCACGCTTGCGTTGCCTCGGCCGCGCGTCAGGTAGGCGACGATGGCGCCCAGTAGGAGTATCACAACTTCTTCATGGCCTTGGGCGATGTGGTGCGCTGCACGGCTTACAACCTGCGGATCGTCGCCGCCGAAGGGGTTGAGGCCAGGCTCGCCACGGGTGCCTTGCCAGGCGATGGCGATGCCACGCGTGTAGTTGTCGACAATACGAGGAAGGCCGTCGACGAAGAATTCGGCAATGGATGCCAAGCCGAGAATGCCAAGGATCCAGGTGCTGAGTTCCAGGCCGATTGCGGCACCCGCCATGCCCATGGGCACCGCGCCTGCACCAAAGAAAAAACTGCCGACTCCCGCACCTATTGCGCCACCGGCGAGCGTACTGCCCGCGACGATCATGGCCATTTGGGTGACCACGTCTATCAGGTCGTTGATGATGCTGGCGATGTCGATATCTGCGAAACGCCGCCCAAGCCGACGGGCCGCTTCCAATTCACCGCGGTTGAACGCGCTTCTGATATTGCCGACGCGTCGGAGATTGAGCTGTAGTGTTGAAACCGGCTCATTGTTGAGGCTGCGCTGGAAGCTGGCTCCAGGCTGGTAGCCCATGCTTCGGCTAAAGCGTCGTTCTATATCGAGCCACGACGGCACAATGCTCCATAGCGGCATTCGGTGTCTCCCTGACTGCCCCGGCTGGTAGGTGCACCATAGAGAAGGCCGATAATGAAGTCAAAGTGGCCAGAGGTTTTCTGATTGGTCCTACACGTTGGCGCGCGAAGTCCCGCATGCTGCCCTCTGAACCTACAGAGAGCAGCACCATTACCTGTCTTAAAACGCCAATGTCACCCGGGCATTCAGCGACTGATCCGAAGCATCGTTGCTCACCTGACCGTCGTAACTCAGGCCTACGCTCAGCGTATCGCTCAACCCCAGGTCGACACCTGCGCCGAGCACTGCGGCGCTGCGGGCAATCGGGGCGCCGGAGAGTTCGAAGGTGCTGCCGCCGCTGAAGGCCGAGCGGCTTTCCGGGGTGACGTCACCGTAGGCGCGACGCCAGCCCAGTGTGGCGTTGGGTTTGATCGTCACGCTGCCGGCGTTCAAGCGAGTGGCAGCGCGCAGGCCCAGGGTGCTGAAGGTGATGTGGTTGTCCTGGGACTTGTTCTCCAGGCTGATGGCGTTGCTGTTCTCGTCGAAGGCGTCGGTGTCCAGCCGCACGTGGGCGAGGTTGGCGAAGGGTTCGAGCAGCGCATTGCCCATTTCGATGGAGTAGCCCAGTTCGCCGAAGACCTGATTGGTCGCTGCTTTGTAGTCTTCCTTGAAGTGCTCGGACGAGCCCGGCAGGTCCAGCGTGCGCTTGGCGGTCAGTTCATGCCAGGTGCGCACTGCGCCGAGACGCAGGCCCAGTTGGCCCCATTTCGCGCCGCCATAAACGCCCAGGTGGTAGTTGTCGCTGTCGGTAGAGCCGGACGCATGGCGCAGGTCGAAGCTGCTGTTGCTGAAGCCTGCCAATGCACCCACACGCCAGGTGTCGTCGAGCGGTACGTCGGCGCCGAACAACAGGCCGCTGGTGCGGGTTTCCAGGCCCGAGGCATCACGGCTGCTGTCGGTTTGACCGGTCGCACCGATGGCTTGAGTCCACACCACGCCACGCGAGGCATCACCAGCCAGGGTTTGCGTAGTGCTGCCGAATGACTGCGCGGACTGCGCTTGTTGCATGCGATCGTTCATGGCGTTGCGCACCAGACGGCTGTCTTCGATCAGCGCAGATTGAGTCGATGCGTGCAGCTCGTTGGACAGCGCCTTGAAGGTCGCCTGTGCGGTTGCTGCGTCGTCCTGCACCACTTGACGCCACAGGGCATTGCCTGCCCCCGCGCTGTCGAGCCCCTGAGCAACGGCACTGGCATTGCGCGTGGTCGCCAGACTGGCGAAGGTTTGTGCGTTGCGATTCAGCGTCAGCCCGACATCAGTCGCGGTGTAGTTCAGCGTCGGCGTAAGGAACGCGAAGTTGGTTTGCACGGCCGCAAATGCACCGCTGACGCCACCGGCTGCGGAGATAATCGAGTAACGGCTTGCTGCTACCCAGTTGCCGCCTTCAACCAATGACAACGTGCTGTTATTGATGGTCGCACGGCCGCTGGCGACGATGCGGTCGGCATTGCCATTGGCGTCCGACTCCACTTGGTAAACCGAACCCTGAGCCAGGTTGACGTCACCGTTGACGTTCAACTGGCCCACCGAATTACCCGGTGCAACCACACCGCCCTGAGCGACGTTGATGCCGCCGACGGTGCCGTTGCCCCCCAGCGTTGCGCCTTGCTGCACGCTGACGATGGAGTTGCCGAGGTTGCCATTAACTGCGAGGCGACCGGCCTGCACGGTCGTCGCGCCGGACAGGCTGCTGTTGCCGGTCAGGTTAAGCGAACCGGCACCGCGCTTGATCAACGCGCCGCTGCCCGCCAGGGTGTTGGCGAGGGTGTCGTTGGTGGACTGATCGAGCACCAGCGTTGCGTTGTCGGTGATCGTTCCGCTGCCGAAGGCCTGGGCATGGCCGGTCAGGGTGCCGCCGTTGATCACGGTGCCGCCCGAGTAGGTGTTGTTGCCTGTCAGTATCAGGTTGCCGGTGCCGTTTTTGATCAGTGCGCCACTGCCGCTGATGTCGTTGCGCCAGGCGTCAATGGCGTTATAGCCGCCCAGGCTGGCGTTCATGTTGACGGTGACGTTGGAATTGAACGCGCCGTAACCATCGCCTGCGGCATACAGATTCAAGCGACCGTAACCACCCGACTGGTCGATTACCGCGTAGCCCGAAGATATTTCAGTGGTCCCCAGAACCTCGCGGCGTTGGCTGGCGTCGAGGTACGGAAAGCGGGTTTCCAGCAGCACTTCTGCATTGGTCGGCACTACCGGAGCCAGGTTGGTGGGGCCGACCGGATCGAAACCGTAGGTCATGCGCGAGGTATACAGCGCTTTGTCCTGAGCGTGCTGGGAGGTGCGGTCAGTGGCCGGGTCGATACTCGCCATGCAGTTGTTGATGTTGCCGCCGCATTGCGCGGTGAAATAAGTCAGTGCTTGGGCGCGGGCGTCGGCGCGCAACTGTGCGTTGGCTGAGTTGGACAGGTTGTCGATGGCGAAATAGGTCGCCGTGATACGCCCGCCGATCACGTCGAGGGGCGAGTGCATGCCTGCTTCGATGCGGTTGTCGCCAATCTCCGAAGCACGCAGCATCAACTCGCTGAACCGCTCGGGGATCGCGTAGGCCAAGGCATAGGCAGACAGGTAGGCGGCGTTGGTATGGCCGCTGGGGAAACCCGAGTCACTGGCCGGCGTGGTGCTTTCGGCCGGGCGCAGGGAAGGCGCGACGACAAATGCCAGGTTCTGTCCGTCGAGGCTCTGCCGCCATGGCCGTGGATACAGATAGTGGGACTTGGCCGGGGTCGTGGAGGCGTCATTGCGCACGGCGCCGACCAGATCGACCACTTTGCCCAGCGCTGAAGACGAACTGCCTGCGCCATTGCCCTTGTCGTCGTACTTGACGGTTTTGTTGCTGTCGTCAAATTGCGTGATGGTAGTGAAGGCCCCCGCGCCTGCTTTATAGGCATCACTCAACGAGCCCAGACCGCTGATGGCGCTGTAGCTCTGATCGCGGCGGTCATCGAAGTAGGCAGCGGTTTCCTGCGCAAGCGTGCGCGAGTTGGCGCGGTCGACCACGATCTGCAGGTTGCGTCGCAGCAGGCTCTGCCCCAGCGCGGTCGGTGTGCCGGTATCCCAGGTCGCGCCGGTCGTCCACAGCGTGTTGAACCCGGAAAGCAGATCGACCCCGTTGATCCGGTTGTCATTTGCACGGCTCGCTGCCTGTACCGATACCGCAAGCAGTGAAAGTATCAACGACGACATCATTACGTGGGCAACCGGTTTATTACATCGCATGGCGAGCGCCTGTACTCAATCTGGATAAGGCGCCGACCCTAGCAAGGCGTTCTTACACTTGGATGTATCTGCCGTGACACATTTATGTGGGTGAGTGCGCTCAAAAAATCCTCAGAAAGCATTCAGAACTATCGATATTCCTCAACGGTATTTAAATTCTCTTTCTTATATCTATACAGTTCCGCCTTTCAGTCACACTGTTCTGGAGTCGGAGTTCTCATGCCAGCAGCCTCCCTCGCTTCATCGTCCGCTCAATCTGCTTCGCAATCGTTCGACGTGCGTCCATTCACCGGAAAGGTGGGCGCGGAAATCGTCGGGCTGGATCTGTCCAGGCCGTTGAATGACGCAGATTTTGCGCGAGTGCATCAGGCGCATCTGGATCACCACGTCGTGGTGTTCCGCGATCAGCAGATCACGCCGCAGCAGCAGGTCGATTTCAGCCGTCGTTTTGGGGTGTTGCAGATCCATGTGCTCAAGCAGTTTCTGCTGGCCAACCATCCGGAAATCCTGATCGTCTCCAACATTGTCGAGAACGAGAAGCCTGTGGGGCTGGGCGATGCCGGTAAATACTGGCATTCGGACCTGTCTTACAAAGAGCTGCCAAGCCTGGGTTCGATGCTTTACGCACAAGAGTTGCCGAGCGAAGGTGGCGACACGCTGTTCGCCGACATGCATCAGGCGTGGGACACCTTGCCGCAACACCTGCGTGATGCCGTCGAAGGGCGCTCGGCGGTTCACAGCTACACTGCGCGCTACGCCGAGGGCCATAACGCCGCCAACTGGCGTCCGACCCTGACCGCCGAGCAACTGGCCCAAGTGGTCGAAGTCAGCCACCCGATTGTTCGCACGCATCCTGAAACAGGCCGCAAGGCGTTGTTTGTCAGCGAGGGTTTCACCACCCGGATTCTTGATCTTCCGGAAGACGAGAGCCGCCAGATTCTCAACGAGATTTACGCCCACAGCGTGAAGCCCGAGCATATCTACCGGCACCAATGGCAAGCCAATGACATGGTGTTCTGGGACAACCGTTCCCTGATTCACCTGGCTGCCGGCTGCCCGGCCCACCTGCGACGCAAACTGCATCGCACGACCATTCAAGGCACCGCGCCATTTTGATTCAGGAGAGCCGTTCATGAATGCTGTCGCGCAAGGCCACACGGCCAGCACGAGCGCCCAACCGCAACCGACTGTTCAGCACACCACTGAAGCCTTGTTGCACGTTCGTGGTGTAAGCCTTGAATACCGCACGCCAGAGCGCGTGGTACGGGCGACGCATCAGGTCAGTTTCGAGGTCGACCCGGCTGATCGTTTCGTCTTGCTCGGCCCGTCGGGCTGCGGCAAGTCGACGTTGCTCAAGGCGGTGGCCGGGTTCATTCAGCCCAGCGAAGGCGAGATTCGTCTGGCCGGCCACCAGGTCAGCGAGCCCGGTCCGGACCGCATTGTGGTGTTTCAGGAATTCGACCAGTTACCGCCGTGGAAAACCGTGATCGAGAACGTCATGTTTCCGCTGCTGGCGTCACGCACCCTGAAGCGTCCCGAGGCGCTGGAGCGCGCTCGTTATTACCTGGAAAAAGTTGGCCTCAGCGCGTTTGCCGATGCCTATCCGCATACCTTGTCCGGTGGCATGAAAGCCCGTGTGGCAATTGCCCGAGCCCTGGCCATGCAGCCGAAAATCCTCTTGATGGACGAGCCGTTCGCCGCGCTTGATGCACTGACCCGGCGCAAGATGCAGGAAGAACTGCTGGAGCTATGGGACGAGGTGCGTTTCACGCTGCTGTTCGTTACCCATTCCATTGAAGAAGCGCTGGTGGTGGGCAACCGCATCCTGCTGTTGTCACCGCATCCGGGCCGCGTGCGGGCTGAAATCAACAGCCATCAATACGACCTGAAAAGCCTCGGCGGGGTTGGTTTCCAGCAAACCGCGCAGCGCATTCATCGCCTGTTGTTCGATGAGGGCGAGGCCGGGCCGGTGGAGCAGGATCTGAATTTTCAGGACATCCGGATTGCTTACTAGGCGACTGCCTTGATCGTTCCCACGCTCCGCGTGGTAATGCCTTTCAGGACGCTCCGCGTCCTATCTACACGATTACCGGGAAACCCGAACCATGAGCCTCGCACCTCCCGCTCGCGAAGAGTATGAAATCACGCTGGAGCCTTTCACTCAGGAAGACTTGGCCCGCGACCTGCCCCTGGCGCAGCGCATCTGGCAACTGAGCTGGGTGCGCAAATGCGTGATCATGATCGCGCTGGCCGTCATCTGGGAGCTTGCCGCGCGCCTGCAGAACAACGACCTGCTGTTGCCGAGCTTTCTGCAAACGGCAGCCGCCTTTTATGACGGGCTGATTTCCGGCGAGTTGCCGGGCAAGGTCTGGATCTCCCTGACCGTACTGATTCAGGGCTACCTGATCGGCATCGTGCTGGCATTTGCCCTGACCACGCTGGCAGTGTCTACGCAACTGGGCCGCGACCTGCTCAGCACGCTAACCGCCATGTTTAACCCGCTACCGGCCATTGCCCTGCTGCCACTGGCGCTGCTGTGGTTCGGGCTGGGGCAGAACAGTCTGATCTTCGTGCTGGTGCACTCGGTGCTGTGGGCGCTGGCGCTCAATACCTACGCCGGTTTTCTCGGCGTTTCGGAAACCCAGCGTATGGCCGGGCGCAACTATGGCCTTAAGGGCTTGCGCTTTGTCTGGCACATCCTGATTCCCGCTGCGCTGCCATCGATCCTCGCCGGCTTGAAAATCGGCTGGGCTTTCGCCTGGCGCACGCTGATCGCCGCCGAGCTGGTGTTTGGTGCGTCGTCCGGCAAGGGCGGGTTGGGCTGGTACATCTTCCAGAATCGTAACGAGCTGTATACCGACAAGGTTTTTGCAGGTCTGGCGGCAGTCATTCTCATCGGTCTGCTGGTCGAGAACCTGCTGTTCGCCAATATCGAGCGCCTGACCGTCAAGCGCTGGGGCATGCAGCGTTGAAGCACCATCTTTTTTTGAAAAATCAGGGTGAGAATCACATGAACACTGCATTTCATCGTCCGGCGCTGACTGCATTGGCGGCGACACTTGGCCTGTTCGGTGCCCTGCTCAGCAGTGGCGCGCAGGCGGAAGGCAAGATCAGCATCGCTCAGCAATTCGGCATCGGCTACCTGATCCTCGACGTGGTGCGCGATCAGAAACTGATCGAGAAACATGGCAAGGAGCAGGGGCTGGACATCAAGGTCGACTGGAACAGCATCTCCGGTGCCACGGCGATGAACGAAGCGCTGCTGGCCGGCGCGCTTGACGTGGTGTCGGCAGGCGTGCCGCCGATGCTGACCGTCTGGGATCGCACCAAGGGCAAACAGAACGTCAAGGCGATTGCTTCGTTGGGTTCGATGCCCAACTACCTGCTGACCAACAACCCCAACGTGAAAACCATCAAGGACTTCACTGACAAGGACCGCATCGCTGTGCCGGCTGCTGGTGTGGGCTTTCAGTCGCGTACCTTGCAGATCGAGACCGCCAAGGTATTCGGTAACGACAACTACAAGAAATTCGACAACATCTCGGTGAGCCTGGCGCACCCGGATGCCACCGCAGCGCTGCTGGCGGGCGGCTCGGAAATCAACTCACACTTCTCCAGCCCGCCGTTCCAGTATCAGGCGCTGGAAAACCCCAACGTCCACAAAGTGCTCAGTTCCTATGACGTGCTGGGCGGTCAGGCGACGTTCAACGTGCTCTACACCACCGAGAAATTCCACGACGAAAACCCCAAAACCTACAAGGCGTTCTACGACGCGCTGGCCGAAGCCGAGAAAATCATCAAGGCCGACAAGCCCGCTGCCGCGCAGACCTACATCCGCGTCGAGCAATCGAAACTGCCGTTGCCACTGGTAGAGAAAATCGTCGCCGACCCGGAAATCGACTTCACCGTTACCCCGCAGCGCACCTTGATCTACGCCGAAAAACTGCATGAACTGGGCGTGTTGAAAAACAAGGCGGCGAGCTGGAAGGACTACTTCTTCGAAGAGGCGCACGGCACAGAGGGCAGTTGATCGACGCGTTTTGAAGATGACGCGGAGCGTCATGAAGGGCATTCCCACGCGGAGCGTGAGGAACGATAGAAGATCTCCCGGGCGCCTATCGTTCCTCACGCTCCAGCGTGGGAATGCCGTTCTGGACGCTCTGCGTCCTCTTCTGAACAAATCAGGTTACTTCCGCTCACGAAAAACCTGTCCTGCGGGACATTTCCTTCAGTCTTTTCTCTTTCCTGCGTATGACCTTTCCTAGAAAATCCCGGGCCCTTGTGCCTGCCAACTCTGCGCACTAGGCTGCGTCGGTCGCTGATTTTTCAGCGATCGGGTTTAGCAGCCTGTCCAGAGACACGCAGCGCAATTACCGCTTTATGGCGGCTTTGCGTGGGGCACTTTCGAGTGCGCCGGGTCTGTGTTCTCTACCGGTCTGCTAACCCGCGTCAAAGTCGCCACCCTTGTTTGTTTAGCAGCGAACATCTGATGGCCCTACTTGCAGAGGCACGCATGATGATCAACTCGACCCCGTCTCCACCGCTCCCCAACTCTCTTGAAGATTCCCTGATACAGGTCAGTGAAATACTGCGCTGTGCCTCTGCCACCGCTTCTGAAACCGGTGACAACCTTGAGGGCCTGAAACGTGATCTTGCGTTCTCGGTGGTGCATCTGATCAACATGGCCAAGGCCGAGCTGGAGCGCTCGCTGGAATGTGTTCAGAGCCACTGACAGCCCCTGACGCAACCTAGCAGTTCTACGAGTAGCCGCTGCGGTCCCTGCAATGCATTGTGTGTCTGAAGAGGCCTGCCTCGCCGATCAAGACCACTCCGGTTACTCACCATGCGCCAGCAAACTACCCTGTGCCGTTACCGCTATGACGCGCTTGACCGGCTCGCGACTCGTACGCCGATGGCAGGTGCCATTGCCCGCTCGTTCTATCAGTCCGACACCCTGGTCAGCGAGATTCAGGGGGCAGAACACGTTCGGTTCCTGCATCGAGACCGTCAGTTGCTGGCCACTCAGTCAGCGCTCGCTACGCTGTTGATCGGCTCGGACCAACAGCACAGCGTGCTCCACACCGTATCGGCCAGCTTGTCTGACCCTATCGCTTACACCCCCTATGGGCATAGGCAAGCGTTGAACCAACTGCCAGGCTTCAACGGTGAGCGCCCCGACCCATTGACCGGTCATTATCTGCTGGGCAATGGTTATCGCGCCTACAATCCCGTTTTGATGCGTTTCAACAGTCCTGACAGCCTGAGTCCGTTTGGCAAGGGTGGTATGAATGCCTATGCGTACTGCGCGGGTGATCCGGTTAATCGGTCTGATCCGACCGGGCATAAGATAGATGAGAGTCAGATACTTTCATTTGTGTGGATAGGGCTCGGTTTGTTCGGTGCTTACTTGGGTGTAAAAGCGGCTGTTCCTGCGATAAAGGCTGTCGCCAAGGGCAATGCTCCGCTATCAACGAAACTGACAGCTTCCTCGGCACTCGGCCAGATCGCAGCGAGCACCGTGTTTACCGTAAGCCGTGTAATCAACGCGGTCGACCCTGACGGCCCTGCCAAGGATGTTTTGCTCGCGACTGCAATAGGCATGGTGATTCCAGTGCTAGCCGTTAGGACATTCAACCCGCGCATCAAGCGTTGGGAGGATGCAGGGGCAGATATAAAACTGCTCAATGATAGGCGTTCAAGTTTAAAAAGTGAGTTCGCTGATACCGCTAGCGCCATTCGAGGAACACGCCCTTGGGGTGATCCGGCAGACGAATTGAGTCGCATGATGTACTGATACGTTTATCTGTACATGAATTCTCCAGCCTGATTCACCTGAACGCTTACTCCATCATCAGGGAAAGATAATGGCTACCCTCTGCACGTACACCTACGACCCGCTGGACCGTGTCTCCACATTGGACCCGCTGGCTCAGGCCATCTCCAACCGGTTCTACAACGGCGAGCAACTGATGACCGAGTTGCAGGGCGACAGGCAACGAACCTGTGTCCGCGCAGGCGGCCAGTTACTGGCGCAGCAGGATCGCGCGGGCGAAGAGGTCGTGACGACGATGATCGCCGGCGACCTGCGCAACAGCGTTCTGCACGTGAGCGAAGACGGGAGGCAGGCTGATATCGCCTACACGCCGTTCGGGCATCGTCAAGCCGAGCAAGCTATTGCAGAACTACCCGGTTTCAACGGCGAGCAGCCTGACCCGGTAACCGGCCATTACCTGCTCGGCAATGGCTATCGCGCCTACAACCCGGTGCTGATGCGCTTTAACAGCCCGGACAGTTTTAGCCCGTTTGGTGAGGGTGGGTTGAATGCGTATGCGTATGCGCTAAACAATCTGATCAAATACATAGACCCGACCGGGCATTTTTCGTCTTTCTTAAGTGGGGTTTTGGCGGCTGGTTTATTGCTCACTGGAGGTGGGTCAATTTATGTGTCTACTCACGTAAAAGAATCGAATCCAACGCTCAGTGGGGTGCTTATGGGCGTGGGCAGTGTGTTAGCTGTTGCGGGCGTTGGTTTTGCTCTGAGTTCAATTGTAAAGAAGGCTGCTGGAGTGGGGCGTTCAATCCCTGACCCGGAGAGTATCGGGCTTGCTAGCCGGGGCCCTGGTTTGCCATTCAGAAACTCGATAAAATTTACACGTTGGCAAACCGCTGCTGGGTTGCAGGATGCACCCTTTACATTGCCACGAGCAAAACTATTATCATCAAACCCTGCACCGGCAAGGTCGTCTGTTCGCAGAAGAGTTGACCCTACATACAAAAATACAAGAGAGCTTAAGTTTAAAAAGGCTTTATCTCGTGTCCACAAGATGCCAACTCTTACTGAAGAGTTGCCGACTAACATTCGCCAGGGTACTGAATCGTTGGCTTAATCGATAAGCTACGTTTAATTTCGGCAGTGACGCTCAAGGCAACGTCTCTGCCGAAATTCGTACCAGCAAAACTCAAAATAAATGCGCTGAGTCCCTTTGGGCCAATCACTCATTTGAAGGTCTTTCTTGTCTACCCACTTTCTGCCCAGTTAATGAACGCTCCCTCTCGCGCACAGTCGCATAGTCACGCTATTCTCTCGCCCTATCGCGCCCGCATCCGGCAGCCGCACAAGGAGTCTGCATGCCCGTTCTTCCTTCTAGACTGGTTACATTCGGTCTCGCTGCTGCCTTGGCGATGTTAACGGGGTGTGGCGAGGAAAAACCGGCGGCGCCCGAACTGCCCAGGGTTTATGTGCAAACGGTAAAAAGTGCCGACTTCGCCGCCAGTGTCGCCCTGACCGGTGATGTTCAGGCGCGGGTGCAGACCCGGCTTTCATTCCGGGTCAATGGCAAGATCATTCAGCGTAATGTCGATGTGGGCGACCGGGTCACTGCCCGGCAGGTGCTGGCCCGGCTTGATCCGAAGGATTTGCAGATCAATGTCGATTCGGCCGCAGCCTCTGTGGCCGCCGAGCAGGCCCGCGTGAATCAGGCCAGCGCTGCTTTCGTCCGGCAACAAAAGCTGCTGCCCAAGGGCTATACCAGCCGCAGTGAATATGACTCGGCCCAGGCCGCCTTGCGCGGCAGCGAAAGCTCGTTGAAGGCTGCGCAGGCGCAACTGGCCAATGCCCGTGAACAATTGGGGTATACCGCACTAGTCGCGGATGCGCCGGGTGTGATCACCGCGCGTCAGGCTGAAGTCGGGCAGGTGGTGCAGGCCACGATGCCGATTTTCGATCTGGCACGCGACGGTGATCGGGATGCGGTGTTCAATGTCTACGAGTCCCTGTTCGTTCAGCCGCCGACCAATCAGCCTGTGCAGGTCACGCTGCTCGACAACCCGGACATCAAGGTCAGCGGCAAAGTACGCGAAGTGACCCCGGCAGTCTCGGCGCAAACCGGCACTTTACAGGTCAAGATCGCGCTCGATCCGCTGCCTGAAGGCATGGACCTGGGCTCGGTAGTCAGCGTGGCGCTGAGCGCACCGGCCAATGCCAGTGTCGAGCTGCCTTGGGCGGCGCTGACCAAGGACCTTGGCGAGCAGTTGGGCAAGCCCGCCGTGTGGGTGGTGGACGAGCAGGGCAAAGTCAATTTGCGCAGGGTCACCGTTACTCGTTATCTGACCGCCAAAGTCATCATCGGCGACGGGCTTAAAAGTGGAGAGAAAGTCGTGGTGGCAGGCGGACAGTTGTTACACCCGGACATGCAGGTCGAGATTGCCGAACAGCCCAAACAGCAGAACGCGCAGGTGCAGCCATGAAGCGTTTGTCGTCATGCCTGTTGTTGGGTGGCCTTCTGTCCAGTGGCTTTCTGTTGAGTGGCTGCGGCAAGGACGAGGCCCCTCCGGAACCGGTGCGTCCTGTCGTGTTCGTCGAAGCCAAGCCTGAGTCAAATCAGGATTTCGGGCGTTTTGCCGGCAATATTCAGGCGCGTTATCAGAGCGTGTTGGGTTTTCGTGTGGCGGGACGTATTGCCCGGCGCAACGTCGACGTAGGCGCTGAAGTGAAGAAAGGCGATTTGCTCGCCACCCTTGATCCGACCGATCAGCAGAATACAGTGCGTGCCCGGCAGGGCGACCTGGCCAATGTGCAGGCGCAGTTGATCAACGCTCAGGCCAACGCCCGCCGCCAGCAGGAGCTGTTTGATCGCGGCGTCGGTGCCCAGGCACAACTGGACATCGCCCTGACCGATCTGAAGACCGCCAGCTCGTCGCAGGAACAGGCCAAAGCCGCTGCACAACAGGCCCGCGATCAATTGAGCTACAGCGAGCTGCGCAGTGATCACGATGCTGTGGTCACCGAATGGAAAGTTGAAGCCGGTCAGGTTGTTACGGCCGGGCAGGAAGTCGTGACCCTGGCGCGGCCGGACATCAAGGAAGCGGTGATCGACCTCCCTGACACACTGGCCGACCAGCTGCCGTCCGACGTGGTATTCACGGTAGCCAGTCAGTTGAATCCGGAAGTGAATACCACCGCCACCATTCGTGAAATCGAACCTCAGGCCGACCGCACCACACGTACCCGCCGTGCACGTCTGACGCTGGCGCAAACGCCAGCGGCGTTCCGGCTGGGCACGGCCATCAGCGTGACGCTCAGCTCGACCATCACGCCGCGCATGCGTTTGCCGATCAATGCCTTGCAGCAGGCCGATGGCAAAAGCCAGATATGGATCGTCGACCCGCAAAACCAGACGGTGAACCCGAGGGCTGTGAACATTATCAGCCGTGACAGCAACAGTTTCGTGCTGGCCGATGGCGTCAAGGCAGGTGAAAAAGTGGTGAGCGCGGGCGTCAACAGCCTCAAGCCGGGCCAGAAAGTCAAAGTCGATGAGGAAAGCCCGCGATGAAAGGGAATTTCAATCTGTCTGAGTGGGCCATCAAGCATCAATCGTTTGTCTGGTATCTGATGTTTGTCGCGCTGCTGATGGGCGTGTTTTCCTACATGAAGCTTGGGCGCGAGGAAGACCCGTCCTTCACTATCAAGACCATGATTATCCAGACCCGCTGGCCGGGCGCGACGGTGGACGAGACTCTCGAGCAAGTCACCGACCGCATCGAGAAGAAGCTCGAAGAGCTGGACTCGCTGGACTACGTGAAGAGCTATACCCGACCGGGCGAATCCACGGTCTTCGTCTACCTGCGTGACACCACCAGCGCCAAGGCGATACCGGAAATCTGGTATCAGGTGCGCAAGAAAGTCGATGACATCCGTGGCCAGTTCCCGCAGGGGCTGCAAGGCCCGTCGTTCAACGACGAGTTCGGCGATGTGTACGGCTCGATCTATGCGTTTACCGCAGACGGTTTCTCGATGCGCCAGTTGCGTGACTACGTCGAGAAGGTTCGCGCCGACATCCGCGACGTGCCCGGGCTGGGCAAGGTCGAGATGATCGGTCAGCAGGACGAAGTGGTGTACCTGAACTTCTCGACACGCAAACTCGCAGCATTGGGCATCGACCAGAGCCAGGTGGTGCAAAGCCTGCAATCGCAGAACGCGGTGACGCCTGCCGGGGTTATAGAAGCCGGGCCGGAGCGGATCTCGGTGCGTACCTCCGGCCAGTTCGCGTCCGAGAAGGATCTGGCTGCAGTCAATCTACGCATCAATGACCGTTTTTATCGTCTGAGCGACATTGCTGACATAACCCGTGGCTACACCGATCCGCCCAAGCCGCTGTTCCGCTTCGATGGCAAACCGGCGATCGGCCTGGCCATCGCGATGCAGAAGGGCGGCAATATCCAGTCGTTCGGCAAGGCGCTGCACGAACGTATGGACGCTACCACAGCGGAGCTGCCAGTCGGCATTGGCGTGCACAAGGTGTCGGATCAGGCCGAGGTGGTGAACAAGGCTGTGGGCGGCTTCACCAGCGCGTTGTTCGAGGCAGTGATTATCGTGCTGTTGGTCAGCTTCGTCAGCCTCGGGTTTCGCGCAGGGTTGGTGGTCGCGTGTTCGATTCCGCTGGTGTTGGCGATGGTGTTCGTGTTCATGGAATACAGCGGCATCACCATGCAACGGATTTCCCTCGGCGCGCTGATCATCGCCCTCGGCCTGCTGGTGGACGACGCCATGATTACCGTGGAAATGATGGTCACACGTTTGGAAATGGGTGAATCCAAGGAGCAGGCTGCGACGTACGCCTATACCTCGACAGCGTTCCCGATGCTCACCGGTACGCTGGTGACCGTGGCCGGCTTTGTGCCGATCGGGCTGAACAACAGCTCGGCGGGGGAATACACATTCACACTGTTTGCCGTGATTGCCGTGGCGATGCTGGTGTCGTGGTTGGTCGCCGTTCTGTTCGCACCGGTGATCGGCGTGCACATTCTGAGCGCCAACATCAAACCGAAATCCGAAGAGCCGGGCCGCATCGGCCGGGCATTCAACGGCAGCATGCTCTGGGCCATGCGCCATCGCTGGCTGGCGATTGCCATCACGGTAGGGTTGTTCGCCGCGTCGCTGTTCTCCATGCAGTTCGTGCAGAACCAGTTCTTCCCGTCTTCGGACCGCCCGGAAATTCTGGTCGACCTGAACCTGCCGCAGAACGCCTCAATCAACGAAACGCGCAAGGTGGTGGATCGTTTTGAAGCGAGCCTCAAGGACGATCCGGACATTGAGCGCTGGAGCACCTATATTGGCCAGGGCGCGCTGCGTTTTTACCTGCCCCTTGATCAGCAACTGGAAAACCCGTTCTACGCCCAGCTGGTGATTGTCAGCAAAGGCCTGGAGGAGCGGGGCGCGTTGACTGCCCGTCTGCAAAAACGCTTGCGTGATGACTTCGTCGGCATCGGTTCGTATGTGCAGGCGCTGGAGATGGGCCCTCCAGTGGGTCGTCCGTTGCAGTATCGCGTCAGCGGCGAGAACATCGACAAGGTGCGCCAGCACGCCATCGAGCTGGCCAAACTGCTCGATCACAACTCGCATGTGGGCGAAGTGATCTATGACTGGAACGAGCCGGGCAAGGTGCTGCGCATCGATATCAATCAGGACAAGGCCCGGCAGTTGGGCCTGTCGTCGGAAGACGTCGCCAAGCTGATGAACAGCGTGGTCAGCGGTTCTACCGTGACCCAGGTGCGTGATGATATCTATCTGATCAATGTGATCGGACGTGCTGAAGACGCAGAACGCGGCACGCCGGAAACCCTGCAGAACCTGCAAATCGTGACCCAGACTGGAGCATCCATTCCGCTGCTGGCGTTCGCCACCGTTGGTTACGAGCTGGAGCAGCCGTTGGTCTGGCGCCGCGATCGCATGCCGACCATCACCGTGAAAGGCGCGGTACGGGACGCGATTCAGCCAACCGATCTGGTCAAACAGCTGCAACCTGAAATCGACAAGTTCGCCGCTGGCCTGCCGGTCGGCTACAAGGTTGCAACGGGCGGCACGGTCGAAGAAAGCAGCAAGGCGCAGGGGCCGATCGCCAGCGTTGCGCCGCTGATGCTGTTCCTCATGGCAACGTTCCTGATGATTCAGTTGCACAGCATTCAGAAGATGTTTCTGGTGGCCAGTGTCGCGCCTCTGGGCTTGATCGGCGTGGTGCTGGCGCTGATTCCGACGGGGACGCCACTGGGGTTCGTGGCGATTCTCGGTGTACTGGCGCTGATCGGCATCATCATCCGCAACTCGGTGATTCTGGTGACCCAGATCGATGCCTATGAAAAGAGCGGCTACCTGCCGTGGGACGCCGTAGTCGAAGCCACCGAGCACCGCCGCCGCCCGATTTTGCTGACCGCGGCCGCGGCGAGCCTGGGCATGATCCCCATTGCGCGGGAAGTGTTCTGGGGCCCGATGGCCTACGCCATGATCGGTGGCATCATCATCGCCACGTTGCTGACCCTGCTATTCCTGCCTGCGTTGTACGTGGCCTGGTACCGCATCAAGGAACCAACCGACGAACAGCGTCGCGAAGCGGCGGACAAGGATGACGATGAGCAGGTACGGCTTGCGCATTGAGTAATATGTGTTCTGCCACCTTTGAAAGGTGGCAGAGTCGCTGGTGCGGTAATTAGTCGGACAAAGTCAGGCTAAGGTTGGCGAACCGCACTGGGCCGAACGGCGAGGCCTTTGTCAGGCCTGAAGGCGAAAAGCTGGAGGTGTCCGCCGGGGCAGATATATTCAAGAAGCATTTCCTGAGCTGCGCCTGGAAATCGAAGTCGCCAGAATAATGCACCCATTCCTGAGTTGCGAAGTTTACGACCTGCGTCAGATTAATCGCACCCTCAATGTTGTAGCCGCCCACGACTACAACGAAAAACACCTCGCCTACGTTCTCTGCGTTAAGAACGTCGAACTCGAGATGCAGACGCTGGGGGGGCAGTTCAATAATCGACTGGCTTACGGTCACTCCGGTATTCAGCTTGATGCTTTGACCTTCACCTTCCATGGGCTTGAAATCTGGCTCAAAGCCCGCTGGGGCTGTCCAGTGAGTAAGATTGTCGCTGAAATCGCCATTTTTCAGATATTCGGTCGCCATGATCAGTTCCTTTGATCGATTCGGATGGATACAAGCCGCCTGTTTAAGTGGCTGAATCTATCCTAAGGCGCACCGGTTGCTGAACGATACTGTCAGAAGTACCAGCACACGAACTGCGCAGCGCCGCACATCACTGACGCCGCCAGACGCTTGCCAGCCAAGGCTGCTGCTCTCTCGGCAACCCGGCGGGGCGGTAGTAGTGTTCCAGCTCGCTAAACCCGGCTTCGGTCAGCAGTTCGCGCCATGTTTCGAGGTCGTGGTACGCGCCGTAACGCTCGCCGTTCCAGCCTTCCTGATTCTCACCACGCGGGTTGGAGCTGAACAGCACGCCGCCCGGTTTGAGCGTGGCATACAGTTCGCGCAGCACGCGTGGCAGCTCCTGTCTGGGGATGTGGAACAGCACTGCGTTGGCGAAGAGGCCATCGAAGCGGCCTTGCGGCAGGTCGAGTTCGAGGAAGTTCTGCTGTAGCACTTCGCAACCGGTCTCGGCGCGGGCCATTTCGGCGAAACGTTCGGAGCCATCGAGCCCGACCGCCACATGGCCCATTGCTGTGAACGTCTTCAAATCACGCCCCGGCCCGCAGCCGAAGTCGAGAATCTGCCACGGTGCCGGGCCTTCGATATGCCGCAACAGGGCATCGATGTTCTGGCTGACGTCGTGGTCGCGTGTGCCTTCGCGAAATTCGTCGGCCACGCTGTTGTAATGGCTGACAGTGGTCGAGGTAATCTGCGCAAGCGTGTGAGGGTCGAGTTTCATCAGGGGCGGTCCGGTAAAGGAAGACCGCCAATATACCCTCGCTGCGTTGCGGCTGCTCAGCGCCTGTCGAAGCTGCGCGCCAGCCGGTCACCGCCCAGTTGCACCAGCGCTACGACCGCCACCAGCAAGACGATCACGGTCAGCATCACCTGCGTATCGAAGCGCTGATAGCCGTAGCGATAGGCAATGTCGCCCAGCCCGCCTGCGCCGATGGCACCGGCCATGGCTGATGAGTTGATCATCGTCACCAGCGTGATGGTAAAGCCGCCGACGATGCCGGGGCGCGCTTCTGGCAGCAATACGTGCCAGATGATGTGCCAGCGCCGACAGCCCATCGCTTGCGCCGCTTCGACCAGGCCGTGATCGACCTCGCGCAGGCTCACTTCGGCGATCCGTGCAAAGAACGGCGTGGCTGCAATGGTCAGCGGTACAACGGCTGCCCAGACCCCATACGTGGTGCCGACGATCATCCGCGTGAAGGGGATCAGCGCGACCATCAGGATCAGGAAGGGAATAGAGCGAAACAGGTTTACGAAGGCGCCCAGCACGCGGTTGATCCCCGGTGCTTCATAGATGCCGCCTTTGGAACTGGTGACCAGAATCACTGCCAGCGGGATGCCCAGCAGCAGTGCGATCAATGACGACACACCGACCATCAGAAACGTGTCGAGAGTGCCTTGCAGCAAACGATCAACCCACATAACCCAATACCTCCGCGCGTGGCGCCAGTGTGCGGGCGCGTGCCAGCAACTCGTCGCGTGTATGCACTGAGCCGGCGACCGACAGAATCAAGTGGCCGATGGCCCGCTCCTGAATCCGCTCGACCCCGCCCTGCAGCAATTGCACCTTGCCGCCCAGTGCGGCAAACAGCGCGGCCAGATCAGGCCCCTGGTCACTGGCACCGGTAAAATGCACATCCAGTAACAGGGCTGCATCAGGCCGTTGCGGCTGATCGCTCAGACGCTCGGCCCACTCCTTCGGCAGCCCGGTTTGCAGCGGTGCCAGCAGGGTTTTGCTGACGTCGTGCTGTGGGTCGCCAAACACTTGCCAGACCGGCCCTTGCTCGACTATCCGGCCTTGCTCCAGCACCACAACGCGGTGGCAGATATCACGAATAACCGCCATTTCATGGGTGATCAGCACGATGGTCAGGCCCAGGCGCTGATTGATCTCGCGCAGCAGGCCGAGGATCGACTGGGTGGTTTCCGGGTCCAGCGCTGAAGTGGCTTCGTCGCACAGCAGAATCGCCGGGTCGTGTACCAGCGCGCGGGCGATGCCGACACGCTGTTTCTGTCCGCCGGACAGTTGCGCGGGATACGCCTTGTGCTTGTCCTGCAAGCCCACCAGTTCCAGTAACTGCGCGACCTTTTGCGCGCGTTGCTCCTTGGGCACGCCTGCGACCTTGAGCGGCAGTTCGACGTTCTGCCAGACGGTCTTGGCCGACATCAGATTGAAGTGCTGGAAGATCATGCCGATGCGTCGGCGCAGCTCCACCAGTTTGTCTTCGTCGAACTCGCCGATGTCCACCTGATCGATCAGCACCCGGCCGCTGCTGGGTTGTTCCAGGCGATTGATAGTGCGGATCAGCGAGGATTTGCCTGCGCCGCTGCGGCCAATGATGCCGAATATCTCGCCGCGCTGGACAGCCAGGTCGATATTGCCCAGCGCTTCAACGGGGCCTTGCTTGCCGTGATAGGTCTTGCCCAGGTTGATGAACCGCACATGGGCGCGATTCAGCTCCGGGTGCAGCTCGGCCTGTTGCGCCAGTGTGCTTGCGCTCGGGGTGTTGAGTGGCAGTTGGCGTTGCGCGGTTGCGGTCATTCTTTCCATCCCGCCTGGTAAAGCTTGCCGTTGACCTTGTCGAGCGAAGCGCGGACGACGGGCGAGTGCTGATAGATATCGACGAATTTAGCCAGACGCGGATCATCTTTATGATCAGGTTTGATCACGAACTGAATGACGTATTCCGGGTGGTCCAGACCATCGAACAGGATGGCCGAGTCGGCGGGAAAGGTCTTGGCCAGACGGATATAGGCAGGGTAGCCCTGTACCAGATCGGCGTCATCGTAGGCGCGCACCAGTTGCACGGCTTCAACCTGAATGATCTTGAGCTTTTTCGGGTTGGCGGTGATGTCTTCCTCGGTCGCCTTGTAGCCGACGCCTTGCTTGAGGGTGATCAGCCCGGCCTTGGCCAGCAATTGCAGGCCGCGTCCGCTGTTGATCGGGTCATTGGCAATGGCCACGGTAGCGCCGGTCGGCAGCTCATCAAAGCTTTTGTACTTTTTCGAGTACAGACCCACGTTGTTGATGATCCCCGGCGCATAGGGCACCAGGCCGAAACCGGCGGCTTCATTGGCGTTGGTCAGGAAAGGGATGTGCTGGAAGTAGTTCACGTCGATATCGCCTGCGGCGAGGGTGACGTTGGGCGCGATCCAGTCGGTGAATTCGACCAGCTCGACTTTCAGGCCCTGCTTGCCAGCTTCTTCGACAGCGGCTTCAAGCGGTATGGCGAAGGCTGCCGTGGTGCCGACTTTCAAGGGCTTGTCGTCAGCGTAAGCGGTCAGGGTCAACAGCCCGAGGGCCAGTGCAGCGAGGGTTTTGCTCATGGTGCGGTCCTTTAATAAAGTCTCGTTCCTCACGCTCCAGCGTGGGAATGCATGTCGTGACGCTCTGCGTCACAAGGGACGCGGAGCGTCCTGAACGGCGTGCCAACGCGGAGCATTGGTACGATAATCAAGCTCTGAAGCCCGCTCCCGCGTGCCGTTGCGGCAATCGATCCGTGCCTTCCGGAAATAGTTTTTTGCGCAGGCTGCCGTCTTCGTAAGCGGTCTTGTAGGACCCGCGGCGTTGCAGCTCCGGGATCACCAGATCGATGAAGTCCTCGTAGCTCTCTGGCGTGACGATGCGGGTCAGGTTGAAACCGTCCAGGCCGGTTTCTGCAATCCACGATTCCAGCTCATCAGCGACCTGTTCAGGCGAGCCGACCAGGGTGATATAACGGCCGCCCAGCGCGTGCTGATCGAGCAGTTTCTGGCGGGTCCAGTCGTTGTTTTTCAGGTTTCTGGTCGCGGACTGAATGGCGTTGCTCTTCACGTATTGAATGGGTTCGTCCAGTTCGTATTCGGCAAAATCGATACCGGTCGATGCCGCAAAGTGCGCCACGCCTGCTTCGGCGCTGGCATGGTGGCGGTACTCGGCGTGTTTCTCCCGAGCCAGCGCCTCGGTCGCGGCGACAATGACGTTAAGGCCCATGAACACCTTGATGTCCTCCGGGTTGCGCCCGGCCTTCACTGCGCTGGCGCGCACCTTGTCTACCTGCTCGCGGGTCGCGGTCTTGTTCTGGCCGCTGATGAACACGCATTCTGCGTTCTGCCCGGCAAACTGCAGGCCGCGCTCCGAACTGCCAGCCTGAAACAGCACCGGCGTGCGTTGCGGTGACGGCTCGCACAGGTGGTAGCCCTCGACCTGATAGAACTCGCCCTGGTGCCGTACCTTGTGCACTTTGCCCGGCTGGGCATAGACGCGCTGTTCGCGGTCGTTGATGACGGCATCGTCTTCCCAGCTGCCTTCCCAGAGCTTGTAGAGTACCTCCAGGTATTCATCGGCCTGATCGTAACGGCGGTCGTGCTCGTTCTGCTCGGTCAGACCCATCGCCCGCGCCGCGCTGTCGAGGTAGCCGGTCACGATGTTCCAGCCCACCCGGCCACGGCTCAGATGATCGAGTGTCGACATGCGTCTGGCGAACAGATAGGGCGCGTCGTAGGTCAGGTTGGCCGTCAGGCCGAAGCCCAGGTGTCTGGTCACGCCAGCCATTGCCGAAACCAGCAGCAGCGGGTCGTTGACCGGCAACTGGATGGCTTCCTTGAGGGTGACGTCCACCGAGTTCTGATAGACGTCGTACACGCCCACGATGTCGGCGATGAACAAACCGTCAAACAATCCGCGCTCCAGCAGTTTCGCCAGATCGGTCCAGTATTCCAGGCTGTTGAATTGCGTTGAGGTATCACGCGGATGCGTCCACAGACCATGATTGATATGGCCGATGCAGTTCATGTTGAACGCGTTGAGGAGGATCTTTTTACGCGCCATCAGATCGTCCCCCGCAACGGAGGATTGGTGTCGTTGAGGTAGTAATTGCCGATGGCGTGAAACTTCCAGCGTACCGGGTCGTGCAGCGTATGAACGCGCGCGTTGCGCCAGTGGCGATCCAGGCCGTGTTCAGCCAGTGTCGATTGACTGCCCGCCAGTTCGAACAACGTGCTGCCAGCCGCCAGGGAAATCTCCGTGCTGATGGCGCGGGCTTCGGCCACGGCTATTGATGCGGCGGCCACGGTGCGGGCATTGCTGTCTGCCTGGGCAACGTCGAGAAACTCCCCGGCCCGCTCCAGCAGTGCTTCGGCGGCGTGCAGGCGAATACCCAGCTTGCCGAAGCTGTGCAGCGTCAGCGGGTCGTCCACGGCCTTTTCGATACCCGAGTCGATCCAAGGCCGGGTGCGCGTCTGCACGAAGGTCAAGGCGTCCTCAAAGGCTGCGCGGGCGATGCCGGTGTCGATAGCGGCATGAAGAATCTGCGCCAGCGGCCCGACTGTAGTGGGGCGCTGGAAAGCGCTCTGGAACGGCACGACGTCGTTGGCGCGGACGTACACGTTGTCGAACAGCACCGAGCCGCTGCCCGTGGTGCGCTGCCCAAAACCGCTCCAGTCGTCGATGACGGTCAGGCCTTCGCTGTCATGCGCGACGAAAACCAGTTGCTGCACACCCTCGTCGTCGATCACCGAGGTGGGAATACGTTGCGCATACAGCGCGCCGGTCGCGTAGAACTTGCGTCCGTTGATGCGATAACCGTCGCCGTCGCGGGTCAGGCGAGTGGTGCGGTCGTGTGCCGTTTTGGTTCCCAGTTCGGCCAGCGCGTTGCCGAACCGCACGCCAGCCAGCGCCTCGGCATACAGCTGCGCCTGTTGCTGCGGGTTGCCGTTCACGCGCAGCACTTCGAGGGCATAGAAATGGTTTTGCGGAATCTGGCCCAGCGAGCCATCGGCTTCGGAAATCAGCTGTATCACCTTGGCCAGCGTAACGTTTGAAACACCCGCGCCGCCAAAGGCCTTCGGGACACTGATGCCCCACAGACCGGACTGACTGAACAGGTCGAGTTCGGCATGAGGCAAACGACGCTCGCGGTCGCGTTGCGCGCTGTCGGTCTTGAAGTGCAGGGCCAGTTCGCGGGCTGTTTGCAGGGCCTGAGCGTCACTGGTAATCAGCGCTGCGTGGTCGCGCGCCTGAAGGTTGGAACTCATCAAAGGTGTTCTCCAGTGGTCTGGTTCAGATCCAGGAATGGCGAGCAGGCAGAGTGCCGTTCAAATGCCAGGTGCCGACTGCGTGGTATTTCCAGCGCACCGGGTCGTGGAGGGTATGGACGCGTGCGTTACGCCAGTGGCGGTCGAGATTGAACTCGGCCAGGGTCGCGCGGCTGCCTGCCAGTTCGAACAGCTTTTCGCTGGCCAACAAGGAGATTTCGGTGGTCAGTACCTTGGCACGCGCCACGGCGATGGAGGCGCGGGCTGCCGAATGTTCATCAATGGGCGCAGCGTTGATTTCGTCGAGTTCCTGACCCGCCTTGCGCAGTAAGGCTTCGGCGGCGTGTAGCTCAAGTTTCAGCTTGCCGATGTCGGCAATCACGTAGAGATCGTCGCTGGCACGCTCGACGTTGGCGTCGATCCACGGACGGGATTTCTCGCGAACGAATGCAATCGCATCATCAATTGCACCGCGAGCAATGCCCGCGTCTATCGCAGCCTGGATCAACTGCGATACCGCGCCCTGAATATTGGGCGTCAGGGACAGACGCCAGTTGTCGACCACCTGCCCGGCGTCGACCGCAACGTTGTCGAGCAGCACGGTGCCGCTCGCGGTGGTGCGCTGGCCAAAGCCCGACCAGTCATCGACGATGCGCAGGCCCGGTGTGCCACGTTTGACGAAGGCCATGATCTGTCGGCCCTGATCATCCAGCGCCTTGACCGCGACCCAATGCGCAAACAATGCGCCGGTGGAATAGAACTTCTGTCCGGTGATGGTCAGGCGGTCGCCATTGGCGGTGATCCGTGCCTTGAGTTCCAGCGTGTTTTTGGTGCCGCGTTCCGGCCCGGCGTTGCCAATGCGCCAGCCGTCCAGGACGCTCTGAAACAGTGTTTTTTTCTGCTGTTCGGTGGCGCTGCCCTGCAGCAGGTGCAGAATGCCGAACTGGTTTTGCGGAATTTGTCCCAATGCGGGGTCGGCAGCAGAAATGATCCTGAACACTTCGGCCACCGTGACGAACGATACTTGCGGACCGCCGTACGCGCGCGGGATGGATATGCTGCCCAGTCCGCTACGGGTGAATTGTTCGATTTCAGCCCACGGCAAAGCGCGTTGCCGATCGCGGCTTGCAGCGTTGATCCTGGCTGCCGCTGCCAGTTCATGAGCGGCTGCAATGGCCTCGGCGTCGTTTTGCAACACCTTGGCCGCAAGCAGGTGGGGAGCGACGTCAGGCTCTTGTGAAGCCTGGACGTGGTGGGCCGCTACCGCCGCTGGATCAGACTCGCGTCGCTCACCGTCAGTAGGTACAGCCCTGGGTTTATCCACAGGGGTAGTTGTGAAAGGGACCATCGGAACCTCGTAGCAGTAGACCGCATCAAGTGCGGCTGGAAAACATCACGATGTCCGGTGGTCCGGTATATATACCCTAAGCGTGTATAAAAAATTTTAAAACGTGATTTTTGGAATAAGCATAGACAGTAATTGTCAGTCGTTTGCGTCCGTTCAGTGCCTCAACCGACGTCACCCGAGGTGCCAGACCAAGGTGCGAGATGAACACCGTTGACGCCTGAATGATTTCGCCGTTTATTGCACGCTCGGCAGAGGTTTAAAAAGTAGCGGACATAAGTTACCAATGTTTATTTTATTGATGACTGCTATTACCGTGCCGGCCATTTTGCTGGTGATTTTTTAAGGAGCCTCGATTATTCGATTCGTCGTATTCAATCAGTTGAATGGCCCAGTGGCTGAACCCTTATTACCCGTGGCGGAGCCCAGAGCGAGTTGTTACCCACGCGGTCGATAACACAGTAAGTCACTTCCAGTTGTTGTTCCTCTCCGCCTTCCAGTATCAGCTCGGGCGGCACGACAAGGTCGACAGGTTCACCGACGTCTTCGGCAACAAGCGGTGGCAGGTCCATACGCAAATCGCCCCAGCGCACAGTGATCTCGTCGTGAACAGCCATGTTCAGGTACGGCTCGATGGTCATCGGCAAACCGCCTTCCAGGTGCCTGCGCGACAGTCCTCGACGTATCACCGATGGCACAACATACAGCGGTGCCAGCCCTTGGTTTTCTTCCGTGTTGGTGCTGACCAATTGTCCGCCTGGGGCGTTCAGCTTCACCCACAGCTTGCGGCAGGGCGAGGTGACGGGCACACCGCCTATTTTCATGACCCGGTAGTAAGTTCTTGCCTTGCCGTTCTGTAGAAAGCTTTCCGGCACACGTAGGACAACGGGTTTGCCGATGTCGGATGCCTTCAATATTTTTGACGCGACGTAACAGCCGTCCCAGAACAGTTCGATCAGGTCTCCCTCGTCCATGCTGTCGTAGGGTTCCACATGAACAAGCAGTTGAGAGGCGCCTCTCACGCCTATGCCATGTCGGCTGGCCAGCGGTATGGAAGGGGCGGACAGGCCCAGAGGGGTCGGTTTGCAAATGATTTGGCTCATGTACAGGTGCTCCTGATAATCAATAGTTCAAGTAAAGATTCGTCATAAATTGTCATGTTGAAGGAATAAGAGGTGCGGTTAAGACGGTGGGATAAGTACCTTAAATATCCAACTTATGGCAAACATTACAAATGGTATGAAAAGGGGGCTTGAAACTTTGGTGTCTCACTAACTGAATGATGTGTGTGAGCTAATGGGCTTTGCGGGCACTTGTCAATATGCGGGTGACGTTTGCTAGTGTTTTACTTGAAAACCGGAGACTTCCTACACGGTTTATTTGGAACTGTTTACTTCGCGATAAACAATCGTCCTACCACAAAGTACCCATAGCAACAGGCAGTAACCGACAGAGGAGGGCTCGGAAGAGGGTATTCGGCAAGGTGCGTCTGCTTCAGGCCAGCCGACTACGAATCAGGTATGAGAGCTGACGTAGGCCGATTTTATTATTTCGATGATTTTTCGGAAAATTACGCGGGAATTGAGCAAGGATCTTGAACGATTAACGCCCTCTGAAATGTAAGAAAAAAGCAGCGCCGTTGATGGACGCTGCTTTTTTTAGGTGCCTACCGGCATGATCAGTGACGAGTGCGCTCAAGAAACTGCCGTGTGCGCTCTTCCTTGGGGTTGGCGAACAGTGCTTTGGCTTCGCCTTGCTCCACGATCACCCCCTTGTCGATGAAGATCACCCGGTTGGCGACCTCTCGTGCAAAGCTCATCTCGTGGGTGACGATCACCATCGTGCGCTTTTCTTCGGCCAGGGCGCGAATAGTGGTCAGCACCTCGCCAACCAGTTCCGGGTCCAGTGCCGAGGTTGGCTCGTCGAACAGAATCACTTGCGGCTCCATCGCCAGCGCCCGTGCAATCGCCACGCGCTGCTGCTGCCCGCCCGAGAGACGACGCGGGTAGGCGTCTTCCTTGCCGTTCAGCCCCACCTTGGCAAGCAGTTTCCTGCCCAGCGCCTCGGCGGCTTCCCGCGCGACCTTTTTGACCACCACCGGGCCTTCAATGACGTTTTCCAGCGCGGTGCGATGTGGAAACAGATTGAAGTTCTGAAACACGAACCCTACCTGCTGGCGCAACTGGCGAATCAACCCTTGTTGCTGGTTCATGGAACGTGTGCCATCGATCTCGATGTCACCCACCTTGATCCTGCCGCTGTCTGGCGTCTCCAGCAGGTTCAGGCAGCGCAGCAGGGTGGTCTTGCCCGAGCCGCTGGGGCCGATGATGGCGACGACTTCCCCGGCTTCGATACGTAGATCAATGCCCTTGAGCACCTGATTGCCTTTGAATTCCTTGGTGAGTTTTTCAACGACTATCATGCGTCAGGTCTCCAGATCATGCCGGTTGACCCTGGCTTCCAGCTTGTTTTGCAGGTGCGAGAGCGCCGTGGCAAGGATCCAGTAGATCAGTGCGGCGGCCAGGTACATGGTGAAAATTTCAAAGGTGCGGGCGGTGATCAATTGCGCCTGGCGGAACAGCTCCGGCACCTGAATGGTGGCGGCCAGCGCGGTGTCCTTGACCAGCGAAATGAAACTGTTGCCCAGTGGCGGCAAGGCCGTGCGTGCTGCTTGCGGCAGTATGGCCCGGCGCATGGTCTGCCAGCGGGTCATGCCGATGCTTGCGGCAGCTTCCCACTGACCACGCTCCACGGAACTGATAGCCGCGCGCAGAATCTCGCAGGCATAGGCGGCCATGTTCAGCGAAAAGCCGATCAGTGCCGCGCTCAGGGGTTCAAGCTGGATACCCAGTTCCGGCAGGCCGTAATAAATCACGAACAGCTGGACCAGCAAGGGCGTACCGCGAAAGAACGACACGTAGATGCGTGCAATCCAGTTCACCAGCTTGAAGCGCGACAGGCGCATCAATGCCAGGCCGAAGCCCAGCAGCAACCCGAAAAACATCCCGCCCAGGCTGAGGAAGACGGTGTAATACGCGCCCTTGAGCAGAAAGGGCGCGGAGTCCAGCGCGAGCTGAAGGCTCTCTTCGATCATTTGGTGACGTCAGCGTTGAAGTATTTCTTCGACAGTTTTTCCAGGGTGCCGTCGGCACGCAGTTTGTCGATGGCCTTGTCGATAGCTGCCTGCAACTCGGGTTCGCCTTTGCGCAGGGCAATGCCAGACTCCTGACGGGAAAACGCGTCACCTGCGGGCACCAGTTTGTCTTTGGTCTTGGTGGCCATTTCCAGAGCTGCCAGGCGATCAACGAGAATCGCGTCGATACGGCCTACACTCAGGTCCTGAATTTTGCTCGGGTCATCGTCATAGGTTTTGACGATTGCGCCCGGGACGTTTTCCTTCAACCATTGTTCGTAGTTGGTGCCCAGCCCCACGCCAACCTTCTTGCCGGTCAGGTCCTTGGCTGTCTTGATGGTGTCTGCGTTCTTCTTCAGAACCAGCGCCTGAATGCCGGACACGGTGTAGGGCTCGGAGAAGTCGTACTTCTTCTTGCGCTCCTCGGAGATGGTCACCTGATTGATCACCACATCCAGACGCTTGGAATCCAGAGCGGCCAGAATGCCGTCCCATTTCGATGGCTGGATCTTGGCTTTCACACCCAGTTCCTTGGCCAGCGCTTCGGAAAACTCGACTTCGAAGCCGGTGAGCTTGCCGTTTTCATCGACGAAGCTGAACGGCGGGTAAGTGCCTTCAAGGCCCACATTAAGCGTGCCGCTATCCTTGATTTTCTGCAGTTGCTCGCCAGCCATGGCTTGCCCGGCGATACCGGTACCGAGCATCAAGCCCAGTGCCGAGAAAAGAAACGTGCGACGAATAGCGGAAATGTTCATGCGAGCCCCTTGTTGGTATGGAAGTGTCTGGCCATTTTCTGACCCGACTCAAGCAACATCGTGCTGATTATTCAGCTTTTTTTCAGGCAGTTACGTCAGGTGTTGCGTCAGAGTTGTTGCCTGCCGGGCGCGACTATATAGCCATCTGCTTATGAGGAAAAATAACAAAAAAAGTTATTTTTCCTATCAAAAGGCATAAAAGCTGCGCCGGCTGAAAAGTTACTGATCGAACGCATCCGGGTAGGCAAACAGCGCCGGAGCACCGCCAGTGTGCAGAAAGATCAGCGGGCCGTCGTTGAAGCGTTGACGGCCAATGCCATCCAGCAAGCCGGACATGGCCTTGCCGGTATAAACCGGGTCCAGCAACAGCCCTTCGTGGCTGGCCACCAGCTTGATCGCCGCCAGCGTACCGGCGTTCGGTTCGCCATAACGCGGAGCGAAATACTCGTCCCACAGTTCAACCTTGAAATGCTCCGGCAGGGCGATATCCAGTAATTCTGCCGTGCGCTCGGCCAAGCCCTGCACTTTGGGCAGTTGTGCTTCTTCACTGCGCGAAACGGTCACGCCGATAACCGGCAATTGCGGCAACTCGTGAGCCAGTGCCAACGCCAGGCCGCTGTGGGTGCCCGCGCTGCCGGAGGCCAGAACAACCGCCGCAAAGTCGATGCCGGTCTGCTTGATCTGCTCAGCCAGTTCCAGCCCGGCGCGAACATAACCCAGCGCACCGACCGGGCTTGAGCCACCGATGGGCACCAGATAAGGCTTCTTGCCGCTGGAGCGCAGACGCGCAGCCAGCGCGTGCAGTTGTTCGTCGGCGTTGTCGAGGTTTTCGACCAGCTCGACCTTCGCATCGAACAGCTCCAGCAGCAGGCGATTGCCGTTTTTCAGGTAACTCGGGTCTTCGGTGCCGATGGGGTTTTCCAGCAGCGCCACGCAGCCCAGGCCCAGGCGCGCCGCCAGGGCCGCGGTCTGGCGAACATGGTTGGACTGGATAGCGCCCGCAGTGATCAGCGTGTCGGCGCCTTGGGCCAGCGCGTCTGCGGCGAGGTACTCGAGTTTGCGGACCTTGTTGCCGCCCAGCGCCAGTGTGGTGGTGTCATCACGCTTGATGTAGATATCGCGATCAGCCCAGATCGACAGGCGCTCAAGCTTTTCCAGAGCCGTCGGCGCGCTGATCAAGTCCAGGCGATTGAAACGGGCAAGCTGATTTTTGATCATGGTGGTCGGTAAGCCGTGTAAAGAGTCACCGGACTATAGGCAGACGTTTCCCGCACGGCAACTTATCTGTGCTTACGGCACTGCTGGCGTATTCCTACAGAAATTGTTGTTTTTTTCGCCTGAATGTTTGCCGTAGAGTGGCAACAGCAGCGGCCAGCACTGTCGGTCGCCACCCTTCACATCAAGGAGAGTCAAGCGTGAGCGATATTCCAGAAGCATCCGCCGACGGCCGTTCCAGCCACTGGCAGTTGCAGCTGATCGTCAGCCAGTTGCGCGGCGCGCGTGAAGACTGGCGAGCGCGCAACCGTCGGGTAAGCGGCGAGCACGGCGGGCGCGAACTGCCTTCGCGTGCAGCCATGGGGGAAATTCTTGAAGCGCTGAGCGGGGCGTTGTTCCCGATGCGGCTTGGCCCGGTGGACCTGCGTGAAGAAAGCGAAGATTTCTACGTGGGGCATACGCTGGATGTGGCACTCAATGCGCTGCTGGCCCAGGCCCGCCTGGAGCTGCGCTATGTGGCCCATCAGCAGGGCGGTGACCTGAAGAGCATCGATGCGCGAGCGCTCGAGCTGATTCAGGGTTTCGCCATGGCCCTGCCGGGTATTCGTCTGTTACTGGACACCGACGTCCTGGCCGCCTACCACGGCGACCCGGCCGCACGCAGCGTCGATGAGGTGCTGCTGTGCTACCCCGGCATTCTGGCGGTGATCCACCATCGTCTGGCGCACCATTTGTATCGCGCCGGTCTGCCATTATTGGCGCGCATCAGCTCGGAGATCGCCCATTCGGCGACCGGTATCGACATTCATCCGGGCGCGCAGATCGGCCCGAGCTTCTTTATCGACCATGGAACAGGCGTGGTAATTGGCGAAACCGCGATCATAGGCGAGCGGGTGCGGATCTATCAGGCCGTTACTCTGGGCGCCAAGCGCTTCCCGTCGGACGAGGACGGCCAGTTGCAGAAAGGCCATGCACGGCATCCAATCGTTGAAGACGACGTGGTGATCTACGCGGGTGCGACTATTCTGGGGCGCATCACCATTGGCAAGGGTTCGACCATCGGCGGCAATGTCTGGCTGACGCGCAGCGTACCGGCAGACTGCAACCTGACCCAGGCCAATTTGCTGCAACAGGATGATTGCAGCAAGAAGTGAGATCGCTCCGTTATCAGATCACCTTCACTGCCCGGCCGATGAACTGGATCGGCCCGGTAGGCTTGCCTATTGGCGAACCGGTGGATTTCTCCAGAGTCAGTTCGAACAGCTGATTGGGTTGCAGCGGCGGCAGTTTGTCCAACGGAACATGCAGGCTCTGACCCGGCTTGACCAGCCCGAGCGAGACCGGGCCTTGCCAGTCGTCACCCTTGGTCCAGAACTCCAGCGCCTTGTCGTTCGGAACCTCGAATACGCCCAGCGGAATAAGCTGGATCTCCTGCGAGTTGCTGGCTTGCACAACCCAGCCGGGCGCCTTGTCCTGCGGCCCGACCAGTACCACCAGATAAGACGGTTGCGCCGGTGCGCGGGTCAGCAGCGTCATGCCCAGCACCAGCGACGCCGCTAATCCAGCCCCCGCCAGCCCGCGCCAGACCGACAGGTTGTCCCACCAGCGCACTCGCTGTCTGTGTGGCGCTTTGGCAGGCGCTGCCAGCTCCAGCAAGTTACGCTCGATGCGATCCCACAGACCGGGCGATGGCGTAACCGGTTCGGCCAATTCTGTCAGAGGCAGCAGGCGCTGTTCCCAGGCATCGATGGCCGCCTGCAAATCAGGCTCGTGGGGCAGGCGACGCTGTACGTCGAGCCTTTCCTGTGCCGACAGGGTGCCGAGCACATACTCGCCCGCCAGGTCATGAAGGTTGTCGTCTGAAGGTCGGGTCATCCCATGCACTCCCGCAAAGCCGTCAGGCTGCGCTTGATCCAGGCTTTGACCGTACCTAATGGCGCGCCGATTTTCTGCGCGATTTCCTGATGCGAATAGCCGTCTACATAAGCGTGAAAAACACAGTTGCGGCGCACCGGTTCAAGTTGCTCCAGGCATGAGGTAATGCGCCCCGGATTGACCCGCCAATCGAAGGCATCGCCGGTTTCCTGCCAGCCTTCCAGCGTCGCCTGTTCATGATGATCTTCGCTGCCGTCATCCTCGACGCGCACCTCGCGTGCCGTGTTGCGCAGCGTATTCAGCGCCAGGTGGCGAGTCACGCTGAACACCCAGCCGCGTGCCGACCCACGCGAAGCATCGAAGCTGGCCGCGTGGCTCCAGATTTTCAGGAATGCGTCATGCACGATGTCTTCAGCCAGCGCCCGGTCACGCACCAGCCGCTGAGCGACGCCGAGCAGCCGCGCGCTTTCCTGTTGATAAAGACGCTGCAAGGCCTGCTTGTCACCGCGAGCGCAGGCCTGCAACGTTGCTTCGTAATCAAAGAGAGATTCGTGCGAGGACAAGATGATCCGCCATCAAAGGAAGACTACTGCCTCGCTGACATCACGAGGCTCCCGTGCAGCAGCATAGCCTACTGTTGCACGGTCACCTGATTAAGCGCATTGATCAGCTGGCGGTCCAGAACAGGTAGTCCGCCTGATACTTGACCACTTCCTTCGCGCCCTTGTTGCTCTCTGCACAGGCTTTGGCCGGGGCTACGCCGCCTTTCAAGGCCACGCGCTGAATGTAGGTCACGCCCGTCATCGCGCCCTTGCCTTCAGCCGGGTTGGCCTTGACCAGTTGGTACGGCAGGCTGCCTGCGCTCGACGGGGCCACAGCAACCTGAGTGCCGGTCAGTTTCGAGCCGTCTTTGGCTTCCCAGGTGGCCGGTGGGCCGTAGTAGGTGCCGACCTGTTTGCCGCTCTTGTCATTGAGCACGGCCTTGGGACCGACGAATGCCCACTCCATCTCATTGGGCATGTTGGCTTTGGCGCGGCACTCGTAAGTGATCTCGCCAACCCCGGTGGTGGTCATGCTGACTTTGTTGCCGGCCGGTACCCGGACGCTTTCGGGCAGGTCAGTCTGAGCCATGGCAATGGATGACAGGCAAGTGAAAGCCAGGGTGCTACCAGCAAGGCAGAGCAAGCGTTTTGCGTTCATGCAGAAATCTCCAGAGGGTTTAACCGCGCTCAGCAACTCGAAGTGGCTGCTGAATGTACTACCCGCGAGAAACCCATCTGGATGCAGTGATTTGAAAATATTTTTTCAGTGCCGGCTGAAACGGCTGCGCAGCAGCAAAATACCGGCGATTGCCGCGAGGCCCGAGCCGATCAGCACGCCGACTTTTACTTCATCGATCAGGTGCTGCGAACCAGGAAACGCCAGGTTGCCGATGAACAGGCTCATGGTAAAGCCGATGCCGCACAAAATAGCGACGCCGTACAACTGCACCCAGTTGCTGCCTTCCGGCAATGTCGCCAGCCCGGCACGAATCGCCAGCACTGCGGCAAGGAACACACCGATCTGCTTGCCGACGAACAGGCCCAATGCGACGCCCAGCGGCACCGGGTCGATCAGGTTTGCCAGGGTGATGCCGGAAAGTGATACACCCGCATTGGCAAAACCGAAGATCGGCACCACGGCGAACGCCACCCAGTAATGCATCTTTTCTTCAAGAAACAGCAGCGGCGAGCGTGCTTCCTCCTCGGGCTTGCCCATCGGGATGCACAGCGCCAGCGCCACGCCGGCCAGCGTGGCGTGTACGCCCGATTGCAGGACGAAGAACCATAGCAGCGCGCCGAGCAGCAAATAGGGCAGCAGGCGGCGGACGTTCAGGCGGTTCAGCGCGATCAATACGGCGAGGGTTGCGAATGCGGCGGCCAGCATCGGCAGGTTCAGCCCCGAGCTGTAGAAAAACGCGATGATGGTCACAGCGCCCAAGTCATCGAGAATCGCCAGCGCGGCCAGAAAGACTTTCAGCGAAGTCGGCACCCGATTGCCCAGCAGCGACAACACGCCGAGGGCGAAGGCGATGTCAGTGGCCGCTGGAATCGCCCAGCCGCTCATGGTTTGCGGATTGCCCCAATTGATCGCGATGTAGATCAGTGCAGGCACCAGCATGCCGCCCGCTGCTGCAAAGCCGGGCAGGGCGCGTTGTCCCCAGGTTGCCAGGCCGCCGGCCAGCACTTCGCGCTTGATCTCCAGGCCGACCATCAGAAAGAAGATCGCCATCAGCCCGTCGTTGATCCACAGCTCCACCGACAGGCCCAGCCAGACACTGTGCAGAATCGAGAAGTAGCTGGCGGAGAGGGGGGAGTTGGCGACGATAAGGGCGGCCAGCGCTGCCGCCATCAAGACGATGCCGCCTGCTGATTCGGAGGCGAGGAAACGGGCGAGGACGGCAACGCCTCTGGGCGTTTCCCGGTTGAAAAGTTGAGTCATGGTCATCCTTGAGTGCAAGGCTGTTTTTGTAATGAAGAGCCAGGAATGCGCCTACAGGCCCGTGGCAGTAAGTTCGATCAGGCAGCAACGACTGGCGCGAGGTGATTGCAGTTCGACTTCCAGCAAACCGCCAGAATTATCAACCTGAGCGCAATCAAGTTTACCGAGAATTTCCCACGGCTGGCCGTTCACGCTTATCGCTACTTGTTCGGCCATGCTGAACAGCACGAATGTGCCGGCTGAACTGAACAGTCGTTGCGGATGACGCACGTCTATCCAGTGCAGGCGTGCCGTGTAACGGTGAGGAGCATAGATCAGGTTGAAATCGCGAATCGGCCCGTCCAGCAGCGTGCAACTGACTTCACTGTCGCCGCTGAACGCGAACGGGTCCGATGGCAGCAGCGGGCGGCTGGTAATGCCGTCCACGTCCAGCGTCATGCCTGCGCCCTGCAAAACGGTAATGATGCGCTGATAACCGGCGAACACCGAGAAACCGCCCGAGGTTTCAATATCGGCAATCGAGAGTCGCCAGCCGAAACCGTCGAGGTCCTGGCCTGCATCGCGAGCGATTTCTTCAGTGCTGCCGCCGCCGTTCTTCCACGGCATGCGTGGGTAGTCGACGGCGCGCAGGAGGTGGGTCTGGCTCATTTGGTAAAGCGTCCTTCCAGGCGATGGCGGGAGCCGGGGTGGATCAGGCGCGCAGCGGTGACGGGCTGGCGGCCTGACCAGGTACGGCGACGAATCAGCAGGCAGGGCTCTCCGGCATCGATCTGCAACAACGTGCATTCATCGGCTTCGGCGAGGATCGCCTCGACCACATGCTCGCCTTCGGTGAGCGGTGCAACCTGCGACAGATAGGCATAAGGCGTCTGTAGGGTGAAGTCCTGCCTGAGGTAGTCCGGGGCGACCTGGGCGTTGACGAAGCGGTCTTCGATCTGTACCGGAATGTCGTTCTCGTAGTGCACGATCAGTGAATGGAACACCCGCTGGCCTTCGCGCATGTCCAGCGCCAGGGCGCGCTCGGAGCCTGCGGCTTCTTCCTTTAGCACCATGACCTTGCAGGTATGGCGATGGCCGCGCGCGGCGATCTCGTCAGCAATGTTATGCACTTCGAACAGCGCCGACTGGCTTTTGGGTTCGGCGACAAAAGTGCCAACACCCTGCATGCGCACCAGCAAACCTTCAACGGTCAGCTCACGCAGGGCGCGGTTGATGGTCATGCGGCTGAAACCCAGTTGCGTCACCAGCTCGCTTTCCGACGGTACGCGATGGTGCGGCGGCCAGGTGCCATTCTGGATCTGCAGGGCGATCATGTGTTTGACGCGGGCGTACAAGGGTGCGGGACTTTCGCCCATCTGGGCTGCCAAGGAAGAAGAGGCGGGCGGAGTCGACACGTGTGAGTCCTTGTTTTCAAAATGACGTTTTGACGATGATTCAGACGCCTGAGAGCGCCACGCTAACCATTAACCTGCTGCTCGGCAAGCGTGCCGAAGGTTTACCGGTCGCTTAAACGTCTGTATATGTATATACAAATTACAGTGATGAGGTGTGAAGTCAATGTCAGCCTTCTTTGCCGAGCGCGCGTTACTCCCCGACGGCTGGGCCAACAATGTGCGTCTGGAGGTCAGCCAGGAAGGCGTTTTGACCCGCATCGAGGCCAATGCGGATCGGCAGGGTGCCGAAATCGTCAGTGGCCCGTTGCTGCCTGGCATGCCGAACCTGCACTCTCATGCGTTTCAGCGGGCGATGGCCGGGCTGGCGGAAGTGGCGGGCAACCCCAACGACAGTTTCTGGACCTGGCGCGACCTCATGTATCGCCTGGTAGGGCGCATCAGTCCGCAGCAACTGGGCGTTATCGCTCGCCAGCTGTACATCGAAATGCTCAAGGGCGGTTACACCTCGGTTGCCGAATTTCATTACGTGCATCAGGACCTGGACGGCAAACCCTATGCAGATCCTGCCGAACTGGCCGTGCAGATCAGTCAGGCGGCAAGTTCGGTCGGCATCGGCCTGACCCTGCTGCCGGTGCTTTACAGCCACTCGGGGTTTGGCGGGCAGGCACCCAACGAAGGGCAGCGGCGGTTTATTCACAGCACTGACAGCTATCTGGATTTGCAGGCTCGTCTACGCCCGCTTCTGGCGGCTCAGCCCACGCAGCAGTTGGGTCTGTGCTTCCACTCGCTGCGTGCGGTGACGCCGCAGCAGATCAGTGAAGTACTGGCGGCCAGCGACCAGCAGTGCCCTGTGCATATTCATATTGCCGAACAGCAGAAGGAAGTCGATGACTGCCTGAGCTGGAGCGGTCGGCGTCCGCTGCAATGGCTGTATGAAAATGCCCCTGTGGATAACCGCTGGTGCCTGGTGCATGCGACCCACGCCGAGGCGGATGAAGTGCAACTGATGGCGCACAGCGGCGCGGTGGCCGGGTTATGCCTGACCACCGAGGCCAATCTGGGCGACGGTATCTTTCCGGCGGTGGACTACATTGCCCAGGGTGGCCGGTGGGGAATTGGCTCGGACAGTCACGTTTCGCTCAGCGTGGTCGAGGAGTTGCGCTGGCTGGAGTATGGCCAGCGTCTGCGCGATCAGCGCCGTAACCGGCTGTATCGCAGTGATCAGCCGATGGTTGGCCGCACCTTGTACGACGCCGCGCTCGCGGGTGGCGCGCAGGCGCTGGGGCAGCACGTTGGTGCACTGCAAGTGGGACAACGCGCTGACTGGCTGGTGCTGGATGACAACGACCCGTACATCGCCACGGCCTCGGGCGACGCCATCCTCAACCGCTGGCTGTTCGCTGGCAGCGACCGACAGATTCGCGACGTGGCGGTGAATGGACGCTGGGTCATACGTGAAGGGCGACACGCCGCAGAACAACAAAGCAACCGCGAGTTCGCGCAGGTATTGAGGGAATTGCTCGGCTGATGCAAGAGAGGACGCAGAGCGTCCAGAACGGCATGCCCACGCGGAGCATGGGCACGATAGTGTTCTTGCGGACGCTTGGCGTTCCTCACTTTCCAGCCACGACGCTTATCGTTCCTCACGCTCCAGAACGGCATGCCGACGCGGAGCATGGGCACGATAGTGTTCTTGCGGACGTCTGGCGTTCCTCACTTTCCTGCCACGACGCTCATCGTTCCTCACGCTCCAGCGTGGGAATGCCGTGGGTGACGCTCCGCGTCACAAATCTGCGCCGCGCCGTCCATCGAAAATCGGACGCGGAGCGTCCAGAAAGGCATGCGACGCAGAGCGTCGCACGATGATCAATAATGTTCTTGCGGACGCCTGTTCCAGCCCGCTTACTTCTCGCCCTTGCCGATCTTCGAATCATCTTCGCGCCAGATCAGGCGGGAGGTGTCGTAGCCTTGCTGGCGAGCCTTGCTCAGCATGTTTTCCTTGACCGATGCAGACACTGTCGGCGTGCGCGACAGCAGCCACAGGTATTTGCGGTCCGGGTTGCCGACCACGGCGGTCCGGTAGCCTTCGCTGACGTCCAGAATCCAGTAGTCACCTTTGGCAACGCCCGGCAGCAGGCGTGAGAACCAGTTATCGAACACCACCCACAGCTTGTCGGTCTTGCCCGGCACTTGCGGCGAAGCGGTGCCTTTGGCTTCTTCCCACTTGCCCTCGATAGTGCGGCAGCGGTTGGTCACAGCAATGTTGCCGTCGTCCTTGAGCGCGTAAAGCGCCTCGGACTGGGCGCACTTGCGCTGGAAAAACATTGGCAGGCGGGCGATCTCGTACCAGGTGCCCTGATATTGCTTGAGGTCGACGCTGTCGACTGTCCTTGGTTCGAGGTTGTCAGCCGAATGGGCAAAACCGATGGCCAGAAAGCTGGCCATGACAAAAATTCCGAAACGTACCAGTACCTTGATCATGTTTTATTTCAGACCCTGACCCGAGAACAGCACAACCTTGTCTGCCGCATACTGCACGCTGATAAAGGTGTTCTGGTCACCCCATGTGCAACTGGACATGCCCAGTGCACCAGAACATTCCGTCGGGCTGCCCAGCAAGGATTCGACCTGTGCCTTGGGCATGCCGGCGGAAATTTTCGAGTAGTTTTCCTGGGTGATCTTGCTGCAGGCAGCCAGAAATACGCAGAACGAGAGTAACGCGACAGTGCGCAAGGACATGGGTGTAGCTCCTGAACGGAAGGGGGTCGCGTCGCAGTGCAAGCGGAGGCAGGCTGGCGCAGTACCGCAAGCTTAGAAGAGAAAAAGGGGATCTGGTTCCCGGACGGCGCAAGGATTTATGCCGTAGATCAGATGGTTGGCCCGCAGGCCTGTGCCGAACACATCATCGAATGCTCGTTTGCCTGTCGCCGGGTGGTGATTCAGACGGGCCGAATCACCACGGGCGCAGCAAGCTTTCTTACTCTTTGTGATACGCGGTAGCGCGTTCGACTTCTTCTTTCGAGCCCAGGTACACCGCTACGCGCTGGTGCAGGCCTTCCGGCTGAATGTCGAGAATGCGCTGATGACCGTCGGTGGACGCGCCGCCAGCCTGCTCGACCAGGAAGGACATCGGGTTGGCTTCATACATCAGACGCAGTTTGCCCGGTTTGGAAGGCTCGCGGCTGTCGCGCGGATACATGAACAGACCGCCACGGGTCAGGATACGGTGCACGTCGGCAACCATCGCAGCGACCCAGCGCATGTTGTAGTTCTTTTTCAACGGGCCTTCTTCGCCGGCCAGCAATTCGTTCACGTAGCGCTGTACCGGGGCTTCCCAGTGGCGCTGGTTGGACATGTTGATCGCGAATTCCTGGGTGGACTCCGGGATTTTGATGTCTTCGTGGGTGAGCACGAAGCTGCCCATTTCGCGGTCCAGCGTGAAGCCTTTGACGCCGTCACCCAGGGTCAGCACCAGCATGGTCTGCGGGCCGTAGATGGCGTAACCGGCGGCGACCTGTTCGGTGCCCGGCTGCAGGAAGGCCTTTTCATTCAGCGCTTCGTTCTGGCTGAGGTATTCGTTCGGGCAACGCAGTACCGAAAAGATGGTGCCGACCGGAGCGTTGATGTCGATGTTCGACGAGCCGTCCAGCGGGTCGAAAACCAGCAGGTACGCACCCTTAGGGTATTTGCCCGGGATCTGGTAGGCGTTGTCCATTTCTTCGGACGCCATGCCTGCCAGATGACCGCCCCATTCGTTTGCTTCGAGCAGGATCTCGTTGGAGATCACATCGAGCTTTTTCTGCACTTCGCCCTGAACGTTTTCGGTGCCCATGCTGCCAAGTACGCCGCCCAGCGCGCCTTTGGAGACGGCGTGGCTGATTTCCTTGCATGCGCGCGCCACAACTTCGATCAGGAAGCGCAGATCGGCAGGGGTGTTGTTGCTGCGAGTCTGCTCAATCAAGTAACGACTTAGTGTAACGCGGGACATGGATAGCTCCGAAAATAGGGGGTATGAAAACCCGCGCAGTTTAACGCGAGTGGCGACGTAATACTGCTATCAGACTGGCTTATGACTGTTTCAGTTCAGATGTCGGGCAAAGCGCACCCGACAGCCTGTGTGTTTCAGCGTTTTGATGCGCGCAGCGTGCTGAATGCCATCCAGCCCAGAAACACGACCCCGAGCAGCAGAACGGCCCAAAGCCCGAGGCGTTTGAAGTCCATGCTCTGCGGCGTCACTATCGGCCCAGCTGCCATGTTGGCAACGGACGCCGTAGCGGGTTTCGCTGTACCGAGCGAGGCCAGTTTTTCCGGACTCAAGTCGGGGATCAGGGTGGCCAGCGACAGGTTCGCCGCCTTGACGTTCGGGTTGCCGATGGCCAGCGTGAAGGGCCCTTCACCGCGCGCCAGGAATACGATTTCCGTGGCAGGCACGGCCACGCTCAACTGCGGCGCTTCACTGCCCAGCCCGCCGCCGCGATCATCCACCACCAGTTTTAGCTGTTGAACGATGCGTCCGGACAATTGCAACTGGTCCTGCAAGACATCGCTGTTGTTCTGCGATAACCGGTACAACAGGCCACTGCTGATCGGCTGCCAGGGCTGTTTCGCGTCCATCCGGCCGTAAAGCGTCGCCGGTGCGAGGCTGTTGGGCTGGGCGATGTCGACCTTGACGCGGCCTACCGGCAAGCCGCTCGGCAGTTGCCAGACATATTCGTTGGGGCTCTCGACGACGCCCTTGACCGGTGGCGACCAGGTCAGCGGCGGGGTCGGGCTTTCAGTGCTGGCGCTGAGCAGGTGGGCGGAGATCAACAGGGGGGCGCTGTGCGGGGCGCGCCACAACAGACGCAGGTAGCGGGCGCTCTGGCCGGGCAGGCCGACTTCGCGTTGCTCGATCACTTCGTCGGCAAATGACAATCGGGCAACCTGCCCTTCGCCCCAGTTGCGCCAGTGCTGCAGGTCATCACTGGCTTCGATGCTGAAGTTCTGGAAACCTTCACGCTCGGTGCTCCAGTCGATCACCAGTTGCTCCAGTGGTGCCTTGATCGCGCTGGTGTCCAGCAACCAGCCGCGCAGCACTTCTTCGCCAGCCTCGATATCGCTTTGCGGCTGAACCTCAATCACGCTGCCGTTGCTTGAGCGCTCGATACGGATGACCGGCGCGGCATCGCCTGCTTCCTGCGTGCTGTACAGGGCAAACCATTTGACCGGGATTGGCGTGGGTTCCTGCTCGCGTGCAGGCTGTCGCGGCGTGATCGAATAAGCCTGCGGCTGGCCCTCGGCGTTGAACACGCGCAGATCACCCAGGTCGCTCTGCCGGGTATTCAACTGCACGGCTAGCGGTAACTCGATGCGATACCAAGGCCCGTCGCCGCTTAGGCTCAGTGGGGTCTGGCTGGCAAAGTCCGTCGGTTTGTCCTGGGCGACGGCAGTTATCGCCGTACACAAGGTCAGGCCAAGCACGGCGATCTTCATGGCGGGATGACTCAAGAACGTTTTCCTCATAGCGTATCCGGCACGACGGTCGGGCCTGGACCGGGTTCTTCGCCGACCTTTCTGGCAGGGTGTTTCGGCGGCAATGGTGCGAAATATCCCACCACCAGTAGCAGAATGCCAACACCGATGAACGAAACGATGCGCTCCATGCCGCCACGGTTGCTCAGCTCGACGAAGAATAGCTTGATCACCACCACACCGATCAATGCTGCGCCGCCCAGCCAGAGCTCGCGGTTGCTGCGCATATGACCGCCGATCATCAGGGCCAGCGCCATCAGCGTCCAGACTATCGATAACCCGGCCTGAACGCGCATCGACTCAAGCAGCGCCTCGGTGTGCCACGGCACTTGAGCCCAATGATGGGCCGTGCGCATGACCATTGCCGTGACGAGTGCAAACAGTGAAGCGCCTGCCACCAGCAAGGCAACATTGCGAGGGCGTGTGAGGTACTTGCGTATCCACAGGCATACCCCGGCCAGAGCCAGCAGCAGGCCGATTTCCAGCGGGTTGAGCAGCGGGATATAGGGCAGCGGTTCCGCCGCACCGTCGCTGAACGTGTTCGCCAGCCAGAACCACGCCAGCATCAATGCCGCCAGTGGTGCCGCGGCCCCGACATGGTAGGCCTCGGGGCAAGCCTTCACCGGCCATGGCCACTGACGCTCTGAGCTCATCGCCAGCAGGAACAGGCTGGGCAGAATCGCCCAGCCCAGCCAGCGCCAGGCGTTGTAAGACTCGGACAGCTGCAACAGGCCGAAACGCAATTCCAGTGCCAGTACGGCGATGATCAACAGGCAGCCTGTGGTGTGAGCGATACGTTGCGCGAGGATCGGCAGCGTGTCTGCCAGATAGTGCAAGGTCAGCAGATGCACGGCGAACACGGCTGCCCAGGCCAGCCAGCCCCAGTTCGCGGCCGGGTGGTAATGCTCACTCAGCGAGCCCAGTAACAGAAGGGCGCTGACTGGGGTGAGTACGCTGCACAATACGGCGAGGTCTGGCCAGTGCAAACGCAGGGCCAGCACTGCCCAGATAGCTACGCTGAGCGCAGCCGCGATCAACAGCAGTGGCGTCTGCACGCTGTTCGGTACGTACAGTTGCACGACGCTGATCAATGAAGCCGCCCACCAGATCGCGCCCCATATCGTCAGTACCGTTCTGGCGATTTTCTGATCGATGATCATCAGGGTGTTGAAGCGGAACACGCTCCAGGCGCTGATCAGGGCCGCGATGGCCAGAATCATCGGTGTCCAGTAGTCGCCAGCCCAGCTGGAATTGTCTGAATCACTGATCAGCATTGCGCTGGCACACACCTGCAACACCAGGCCGAAAACCTGTGCCAGCTTGCGGTGTTGGCGCAGGCCCAGCCAGAAAACCGCTGCGCCTTCCACGGCCCACGCGCAGGTCGTCCATTGCGAACCGAGGCCCAACGGGATGGCCAGCGTGGCAAACACCACGCCCAGCGCCAGGCAGGTTTCCATCAGCAAAACGGTTCGGCCGTTCGTACGTGCTGCCAGCCAGCGTGCCAGCCCCATGTAGATCAGGCCCAGTGCGAGCGCGCTGAGCGCGGCACCGAACTCAAGGTGTTCGACCAGCGCGTATTGCAGGCCGAACCCGACGATTGGCGTGCCAAACAGCAGGGTGCCGTCGACGTAATCACCCTGACGTGCCGACCAGCGCAGCAGTGTTTCGCGACTGGCATCCGCTGGCGCGTCAGTCAGTTCCAGCAGCTTGCGACGCGCAAACAGCAGGCCGATGGCCAGGTACATCACAAAGAACAGAATCAGAAAGGGCTCGGTGCTCCAGAACAGCTCGGGGGTGTAAGCCCGTATGCCCCAGGCGAAACCGATGCCGAAAGTGCCGAAAAAGCCGATCAGGTTGAGAATGCGCCAGGCCTTGAACCAGGCGATGGCAATGATGCCCGCGTTGAGCAGGGCAAAGTAACTGAACAGCGAGATGTGGCTGCCTTGCCCGGTCGACGCGAGCAGTGGTGCTGCGAATCCACCCAGCGCACCGGCGCAGGCCAGGGCCAGAGCATTCTGTGTCAACGCCAGAATGGCCGAGAAAGCGGTGATCGCTACCAGCAGCACAAAGCCCGGTGCCGGATCGAGCAGGGCGTGCAATTTCATCGCCGCAAAGACGGTCAGGTACAACACGCCTACGCCTGCGCCTTGCAACATCAGCGCGTAAGAGCCGTTGCGCAAACGCAGCCACCAACCCAGGCCGAGCAGGGCCAGTGCGCTGGCGGCGACTGCGGCGTAGCGTGCTTCAATCGGTACGACCATGCCTTCGGTGGCGTAGCGCAGCAGAAAGGCCAGCCCGAGAAACAGCACCACTACGCCCACTCGCAGTACCGTATTGCCGCCCAGCAGCCAGTCTTTTGCGCGATTGATGGCGCTGTCCAGCAGATTGGGCTGTGCTGCTTTTGAAGGCTGACGGATTTCGGCGGCGGGTTCGACAGGCCCTGTTGCCTGCGGCTCTTCGTCTGGCAGGTCCCAGATCAGCTCGGGGCCATCAGTGGGTGCCTCGATAATGATCGCATCCACTGGGAGCGGTGCGGCGTCCTGCGCAGGTGGCACGCCGGATGTGGACTGACGCTCGAGCGCGCTCAGGCGCTGCTCAAGGGCATCGAGGGATTGGCGGGTTGCGAGCAGTTGTTGCAGTTGGTCGGCGGATTGCCTGCCAAGCAGGCGCATGCGAATGCCCGCCCAGACGGCCCAGCCCATGACTGCGCCGATCAGCGAACCTGCCCACTCGTCATAGCTAAGCGCGTAGCCCAGCGCTGCACCGCCCACCACCAGACAAATCCAAAGCACGCGACGACATCCTTTTCGATGTGTGAAGGTTCATCGAGCGCAGTATATAGGGGCGGGCGGACATCGTTTGTAATGTTTTATGCAGTGCGAGGGTACGTTCATTAGCGCAGACACCTATCGTTCCTCACGCTCCAGCGTGGGAACGCCTTGGGTGACGCTCCGCGTCACAGATCTGCGCCGCGCCGCGCATTCAAGATCGGATGCGGAGCGTCCAGAACTGCGTTACCACGCCGGAGCGTGGTAACGAGAGCCCAGTGAGTGCGCGAGCAGCTCCGAGTTAGTCCAGCGCCTTCCAGATGTCGCCGGCGTACTCGCGAATGGTCCGGTCCGAAGAGAACCAGCCCATGCGTGCGGTGTTGAGCACCGCCGAGCGCCACCATTCCTTGGAATCGTGCCAGCGTTCCTCGACTTTGGCCTGTGCTGCCCAGTACGAATCGAAGTCGGCACAGACCAGGAAGCGGTCATAATCCAGCAACTGATCGATCAGCCCCGCGTAACGGTTCGGATCATCCGGCGAGAACACGCCGCCACGAATCGCTTGCAGTACATCGTTCAAACGCCCCGATGCCGCTACGTCGCCATGCGCGTTGAATTCACCTGCGCGCTTGCGGGCTTCGACCTGTTGTGAGGACATGCCAAAGATGAACATGTGCTCCAGCCCGACCTGCTCGCTCATTTCCACGTTGGCACCGTCCAGCGTGCCGATGGTCAGGGCGCCGTTGAGGCCGAACTTCATGTTACTGGTCCCTGAAGCTTCCAGGCCTGCCGTGGATATCTGCTCGGACAGGTCGGCTGCCGGGATGATGCTCTCCGCCAGACTGACGTTGTAGTTGGGCATGAACACCACTTTCAGCAGGCCACGCACCGTCGGGTCGTTGTTCACGGTCCGGGCGATATCGTTGGTCAGCTTGATAATCAGCTTGGCCGAGTGATAACTGGCCGCCGCCTTGCCGGCGAAGATCTTCACCCGCGGAACCCAGTCTGTGCCTGGCTCGGCACGAATTGCCTGATACAGCGCTACGGTGTGGAACAGGTTCAGCAACTGGCGTTTGTATTCGTGAATCCGTTTGACCTGGACGTCGAACATCGCTGCAGGATTGACGGCAATACCCAGGCGTTCATGAATGATTGCTGCCAGTGCGCGCTTGCTGTGCAGGCGTTGGTCGGCCATCTGCTTGCGGAACGAAGACTTATCGGCGAACGGCTCAAGCTCTTTGAGGCGAGTCTCGGCATTGTCCAGAACGTCCTCACCGAGCGCTTCGACGAGCATTTCGGTCAGCTTCGGGTTGGCCTGGAACAGCCAGCGGCGGAAGGTGATGCCGTTGGTTTTGTTGTTGATCCGCTCCGGATAGATCTTGTGCAGCTCGGCAAACACGGTCTTGCGCATCAGTTGGGTATGCAGCGCCGAAACGCCGTTGACGCTGTGCGAGCCGAGGAACGCCAGGTTGCCCATGCGTACCCGACGACCATTGTCTTCTTCGATCAGCGATACCGCACGCAGCACGTTGACGTCGTCGACGCCTTTGGCGCGCAGTGTGTCGATGTGTTGTGCGTTGATCAGGTAGATGATCTGCATGTGGCGCGGCAGCATCCGCTCCATCAGGCCGACCGACCAGGTCTCCAGCGCTTCCGGCAGCAGCGTATGGTTGGTGTAGCCAAGGGTGCCGACGGTGATTTTCCAGGCGGTGTCCCACGGGATGTTGTGGTTGTCGATCAACTGACGCATCAGCTCGGCCACTGCAATGGACGGGTGCGTGTCGTTCATCTGAATCGCTGCATGGTCTGGCAGATCGGTCAGCGTGGCGTGCTGGTTCAGATGGCGGCGCAGCAAATCCTGCAGCGATGCGGAAACAAAGAAGTATTCCTGGCGCAGGCGCAGTTCCTGGCCCGCTTCGGTTGCATCGTTCGGGTACAGCACGCGGGAAATACTTTCGGCGCGCACTACTTCGGCGACGGCGCCAAAGTGGTCGCCCGCGTTGAAGCGTTCCAGATGCAGGTCTTCGACCGCACGGGCGCGCCACAAGCGCAGAGTGTTGACGCTTTTCCCGCGCCAGCCGACCACAGGGGTGTCGTAAGCAATGGCCCGAACGGTTTCGCCCGGACGCCAGACCTGACGCGAGTCGCCCGCTTCGGTCACCACAGTGTCGACGCTGCCACTGAAACCGATGGAGTAAACCACCTCAGGACGCTCGAATTCCCACGGGTTGCCGAAGTCCAGCCAGTTTTCGGTCTGTTCCTGCTGCCAGCCGTCGACGATGCCCTGACGAAACAGCCCGTGCTCGTAACGAATCCCATAACCGTGCCCGGCAATGCCCAGGGTCGACATGCTTTCCATGAAGCACGCTGCCAGACGACCCAGGCCGCCGTTGCCCAGCGCTGCATCCGGTTCAAGCAAGCGGATACGTTCGATATCCACACCCAGCTCGGTCAATGCTTCGCGAGCGACTTCCAGCAGGCCGAGGTTGCTCAGGCTGTCGTAGAGCAGTCGGCCAATGAGGAATTCCAGAGACAGGTAGTAAACGCGCTTCTGGACCTTGCGATAAATCTGCCGCGTGTGGTCCATCCAGTGTTCGACCATGTGGTCGCGGGCGGCAAGGGCAACAGCTTCAAACCAGTCATGCTCAAACGCATGGTCGGGGTCCTTGCCCACCGAATAGGTGAGTTTGGCGAGCACAGCGGCGCGGAAAGCAGCCACATCAGCGTCACGAACAAGTGGTTCCTGAGACATCGGTACAACCTCAAGTAGTCTGACGAATGGAAAACGGGATTCTTAGACTGTAGGCGTGTCGTCAGTTATTTCCTGAAAATAGTAGAAATAATTGAAGGCAGCGCCCTCGCTTCGACCCAGAGCAACGGCTCTGGTTCGCGCGCTGACCAAATTGGCAAAACGCTTGCATCGATCGTTCCATCCCGATCAATGACGTGCAGCATGCTGATTCTTCGTTTCGGGTTTATGATGCCCAACGGCAGAATAATAGAAGCCTCTGAACTGGACTTATGGAGCACTTATGCAGACTTTGTACCCGCAGATCAAACCCTACGCCCGGCACGATCTGGCCGTGGAACAACCGCATGTGCTTTACGTCGATGAAAGTGGCTCGCCAGAAGGGTTGCCAGTGGTATTCATTCATGGCGGCCCTGGTTCCGGATGCGATGCGCACAGTCGCTGCTATTTCGATCCTAACCTGTACCGTATCGTAACGTTCGATCAGCGTGGCTGCGGTCGTTCCACACCGCATGCCAGCCTTGAGAACAATACCACCTGGAAACTGGTGGAGGACCTGGAGCGGATTCGCGAGCACCTCGGAATCGACAAATGGGTGCTGTTCGGCGGCTCGTGGGGCTCGACTCTGGCCCTGGCTTACGCGCAGACCCATCCCGACCGTGTGCACGCGCTGATTTTGCGAGGCATATTCCTGGCCCGTCAGCAGGAAATCGACTGGTTCTATCAAGCGGGTGCCAGCCGTCTGTTCCCTGATTACTGGCAGGATTATGTAGCGCCGATCCCGCTGGATGAGCGCGACAACCTACTGGCTGCCTTCCACAAGCGGCTCACCGGGCCGGACCAGATCGCCCAGATGCACGCCGCCAAAGCCTGGTCGACCTGGGAAGGGCGTTGCGCAACCTTGCGCCCCAACCCGCAAGTGGTCGATCGCTTCGCCGAACCGCACCGTGCGCTGTCCATTGCGCGCATCGAATGCCATTACTTCATGAACAAGGCGTTCCTTGAAGAAAACCAGTTGATTCGCGACATGCCAAAGATCGCGCACCTGCCGGCAATCATCGTCCACGGTCGTTATGACGTCATCTGCCCGCTGGATAATGCCTGGGAGTTGCATCAGAACTGGCCCGGCAGCGAACTGCAGGTCATTCGTGAGGCTGGCCATTCGGCGTCGGAATCCGGTATCGCCGATGCGCTGGTGCGTGCCGCTGCAGAAACTGCGCGCAACCTGCTCGACCTCCCGCCCGAAGAAGCATGACAGCAGCCTGGTATTGGTTTTGAGTCTGGAAAGGCATTTATGAAAGGTTTGTTGCAGCGCGTGCGAAACGCACGCGTCGAGGTGGGCGGCGAAGTTGTCGGTGCTATCGATCAGGGCATATTGGTGCTGGTGGGCATAGAGCCTCAAGACACCCGCGCCAGTGCCGATAAGTTGCTGCACAAGCTGCTTAATTATCGAGTGTTCAGCGATGCCGACGGCAAGATGAATTTATCCTTGCGCGAGGTAGGCGGTGGGTTGTTGCTGGTTTCGCAGTTCACGCTGGCCGCGGATACCAAAAGCGGGTTGCGTGCGGGGTTCTCGAAAGCCGCTGCTCCAGCGCTGGGCGCCGAGCTGTTCGACTATCTATTGAGTCAGGCCAGAATCGCGCATACCGCTGTGGCTGCGGGCCAATTTGGTGCGGACATGCAAGTGCATTTGATAAATGATGGCCCAGTGACATTTTTGTTCGATACATAAGCTACGATTTCATCGTTTCTCCCCTGAATTTTCCGGTCGCACGGGAAATAAATTTCTTTGTCATACCTGATGCGTTGTGGCGCGCGCTGCTGGATAATCGCGCGTTACGGGGATCGACACTGTTGGTCCATTTGGTATGACAAAAGCGGTTCTGACACCTGATTGGGGAATCATTAAGCCCATTCGGAGTCGGAACAATGCTCGCCAACCCGGCATTGATAGCTGGCCGTTGGTTTTTTCATCTGTTTTTCGGCGAGGGTTGCTCGTGATTGTTAGTCCCTGTGATGCTCCAAAGACACCTGTCAAGCGGTTGCGTAGTGCACTTCTGGCAAGCTCGGCCCTTGTATGCCTGTTCAGTGCAGGTCAGCTGTGGGCGTTCAATCTTGATGATGTAACGGCAAAAGCCAAAGAACTGGCCGGGCAGAAGTTCGAGGCTCCAAGGAGCAATCTGCCGAACGAGCTTCGCGATATGAAGTTTGCCGACTATCAGAAGATTCGCTTCCGCGATGACAAGGCCGAATGGGCGGGCGAGAAGACTCCGTTCAAAGTGTCTTTCTACCACCAGGGCATGCACTTCGACACGCCGGTCAAGATCAACGAAGTGACCGCCACCAGCGTCGACGAAATCAAGTACGACTCCAGTCGTTTCGATTTCGGCGATCTGAAGATCGACCCCAAATCCACCGAGAAACTGGGTTATGCCGGTTTCCGTGTCCTGTATCCGATCAACAAGGATGACAAGCAGGACGAAATCATGACCATGCTGGGCGCGAGCTACTTCCGCGTGATCGGCAAGGGTCAGGTCTATGGCCTGTCCGCACGCGGCATGGCAATCGACACTGCATCTCCGTCCGGTGAAGAGTTCCCGCGCTTCAAGGAATTCTGGATCGAGAAGCCGGGCCCGGATGACAATCATCTGGTGATCTTCGCGCTGCTCGACTCGCCGCGCGCTACCGGTGCTTATCAGTTGACCCTGCGTCCTGGCACCAACACTCTGGTTGATGTCAAATCGCGCATGTTCCTGCGTGACAAGGTCAACAAGCTCGGTGTTGCGCCATTGACCAGTATGTTCCTGTTCGGTGCCAACCAGCCTTCGCGTGTACCTAACTACCGTCGCGAACTGCACGACTCCAGCGGTCTGTCGATTCAGGCTGCCAACGGTGAGTGGCTGTGGCGTCCGCTGAACAACCCTAAACATCTGTCTATCAGCAGCTTCTCGGTCGAAAACCCGCGTGGTTTCGGTCTGCTGCAACGTGGCCGTGACTTCAGTCAGTACGAAGACCTCGATGACCGCTATGACAAGCGTCCAAGCGCCTGGATAGAGCCAAAGGGTGACTGGGGCAAGGGCACCGTCGAGCTGGTCGAAATTCCGACTGCCGACGAGACCAACGACAACATTGTGGCCTACTGGAAGCCTGAGACTCTCGCAGAGCCAGGCAAGGAAATGGCATTCGATTACCGTCTGCACTGGACCATGCAGGAAAACTCGATCCACTCGCCGGATCTGGGCTGGGTCAAGCAGACCCAACGCTCCATCGGTGATGTGCGTCAGTCCAACCTGATCCGTCAGCCGGATGGCAGCCTTGCCTTCCTGGTCGATTTCGTGGGCCCGGTACTGGCCGCATTGCCGGAAGACAAGACCATTCGCAGCCAGGTGACCACTGACGACAACGTCGAACTGGTGGAAAACAACCTGCGCTATAACCCGGTCACCAAAGGCTACCGCCTGACCCTGCGTGTGAAGGTCAAGGATTCCGGCAAGCCAACCGAAATGCGCGCTTACCTGCTGCGTGAGATCCCTGCCGAACCGGGCAAGGAACCTGCGCTGCTCGTTGCAGACAAAACTGAAGAGAAGAAGGCTGCTGCCAAGGAAGCTGCCAAACCGGCAGTTGCCAAGGAATCTGCCAACGACCAGGTAGAAATCGCCAAGGCCGACGCGCCGAAGCCTGAAGCCGCCAAACCCGAGACCGCCAAGCCTGAAGCTGGCAAGGCCGACGCTGCGAAAGGTAAAGGCGAAGTTGCCAAAGCCGATGCAGCCAAAGCCGACGCAGCCAAGGCTGACGTAGCCAAGGACAAGGACGGTAAAGAGATTCAGCAGCCTGAAACCGAGGCAGCACCCACCCATCCGGAACCGGCCAAGACGTTGCAAGTCATGACCGAGACCTGGAGCTATCAGTTGCCGAGCGATGAGTAATTCTCTACCGGTGCCAGTGTCTCTGAACGAGTACCTGGCGCATTTACCGATGAGCGACGAGCAGCGGGCAGAACTTGCCGGCTGCAAGACCTTCGCCGAGTTGCATGAGCGTCTTTCTGCGCAGCCGGTCAATGACCCTGCCGAGGCCGCTCAGGCTTCGGTGGGTCGCCGTCTGACGCTGACCACTGCAGATCAGTTGGAGGACGCCGAGATGCTCGGCGTCGATGCCAGCGGTCGCCTGTGCCTCAAGGCCACACCGCCGATTCGCCGGACCAAGGTCGTGCCAGAGCCATGGCGCACCAACATTCTGGTGCGCGGCTGGCGTCGCCTGACCGGTAAGACCAACCCGCCCAAGCCCGCGCATGATGATCTGCCGCGGGATCTGCCGAAGGCGCGCTGGCGCACCGTCGGTTCGATCCGTCGCTACATCCTGCTGATCCTGATGCTGGGTCAAACGATCGTGGCTGGCTGGTACATGAAGGGCATTCTGCCGTATCAGGGCTGGTCGCTGGTTTCGCTCGACGAAATCACCCGTCAGACCTTTGTGCAGACTGCTTTGCAGGTCATGCCTTATGCCTTGCAGACCAGCATTCTGTTGCTGTTCGGGATTCTCTTCTGCTGGGTATCGGCCGGTTTCTGGACCGCACTGATGGGCTTCCTGGAACTGCTCACCGGTCGTGACAAATACCGTATCTCGGGGGCCAGTGCTGGCAACGAGCCGATCGAAAAGGGTGCACGTACTGCGCTGGTCATGCCGATCTGCAACGAGGACGTGCCTCGGGTTTTCGCCGGTCTGCGCGCTACGTTCGAGTCGGTAGCTGCCACGGGTGACCTGGATCGTTTCGATTTCTTCGTGCTCAGCGACACCAACGAGACCGACATTGCCGTTGCCGAGCAACAGGCCTGGCTGGACGTATGCCGCGAGACCAAAGGTTTCGGCAAGATCTTCTATCGCCGTCGTCGTCGTCGCGTAAAACGCAAAAGCGGCAACCTGGACGACTTCTGCCGTCGTTGGGGTGGTGAATACCGCTACATGGTCGTGCTCGATGCCGATAGCGTCATGAGCGGAGAGTGTCTGACCAGTCTGGTTCGCCTGATGGAAGCCACGCCGGACGCTGGTATCATCCAGACCGCGCCACGTGCGTCGGGTATGGACACGCTGTATGCACGCATGCAGCAGTTCGCTACCCGGGTCTATGGTCCGCTGTTCACGGCCGGTCTGCACTTCTGGCAGTTGGGTGAATCCCACTATTGGGGTCACAACGCGATCATCCGCATGAAGCCGTTTATCGAGCATTGCGCCCTGGCGCCGCTGCCGGGTAAAGGTGCCTTTGCCGGTGCGATCCTGTCTCACGACTTCGTCGAAGCTGCGCTGATGCGCCGTGCCGGCTGGGGCGTGTGGATTGCTTACGACCTCCCGGGCAGTTATGAAGAATTGCCGCCCAACCTGCTGGACGAACTCAAGCGTGACCGCCGTTGGTGCCACGGCAACCTGATGAACTTCAGGCTGTTCCTGGTCAAGGGCATGCACCCGGTTCACCGTGCGGTATTCCTGACCGGTGTGATGTCGTATCTGTCGGCACCGTTGTGGTTCTTCTTCCTCGTGCTGTCCACGGCCTTGCTGGCGGTGAACACACTGATGGAGCCGACTTACTTCCTTGAACCGCGTCAGCTGTATCCGCTGTGGCCGCAATGGCACCCGGAAAAAGCTGTTGCGTTGTTCTCGACCACTATTGTGCTGTTGTTCCTGCCTAAACTGCTCAGCGTCATTCTGATCTGGGCCAAGGGCGCGAAAGGCTTCGGTGGCAAGTTCAAGGTCACCGTTTCGATGCTGCTGGAAATGCTCTTTTCGGTGCTGCTGGCACCGGTGCGCATGCTGTTCCACACCCGCTTCGTACTGGCCGCTTTCCTGGGCTGGGCCGCAACCTGGAACTCTCCGCAACGCGACGACGACTCCACGCCGTGGATCGAAGCCGTGAAGCGTCATGGTCCACAGACACTGCTGGGCGCATGCTGGGCCTTGCTGGTGTTCTGGTTGAACCCGAGCTTCCTGTGGTGGCTTGCGCCGATTGTGGTCTCGTTGATGCTGTCGATTCCGGTATCGGTGATTTCCAGCCGTACCAATCTGGGCGTCAAGGCGCGTGACGAGAAGTTCTTCCTGATTCCTGAAGAGTTCGAGCCGCCGCAAGAGCTGATCTCTACGGATCAGTACACCTACGAGAACCGCTGGCACGCCCTGAAACAAGGCTTCATTCGGGCTGTGGTAGATCCTCGCCAGAATGCTCTCGCCTGCGCCCTGGCAACCTCGCGTCACCGTCAGGCACAGCCGATCGAAGTCGTGCGTATGGAACGTGTTGATCAGGCTCTGAAGGTAGGCCCGGCCAAACTCGGCAATCAGGAACGTCTGATGCTGCTGAGTGACCCGGTCGCCCTTGGCCGCTTGCACGAGCGCGTCTGGAGCGAAGGTCACGAAGAGTGGCTGGCCGCGTGGAGAGCTTCCATCGAAGCTGATCCACATGCGCCCTTGCTGCCTTTGCAGCCTGTAGGTAAAGCGTCGGAGCCGGTCCCGGTCTAAGACTGCCCGGCTACGAAAAAAGCCCCTGCCGCTTAGCGCGTCGGGGGCTTTTTTATTGGGCTTTGTGGCACATAAATGCACAGGACATGGTCAAGACGGGTTCTCCAGAACACCGCTCGTTCCTCACGCTCCAGCGTGGGAATGCAGTTCATGACGCTCTGCGTCGCCAGAGGACGCAGAGCGTCCAGACCGGCATGCCCACGCTGGAGCATGGGCACGATAGTGTTATCCCTGACGACGCTCGTTCCTCACGCTCCAGCGTGGGAATGCAGTTCACGACGC
>NZ_JAWHOP010000023.1:0-82575 GCF_032586995.1 Pseudomonas syringae group sp. J248-6
GTGGAATACAGAATGCAGGCCGCCAAGGCAGCGTAGGTGGATAATTGTCCAACCTTCGGGGGTCATACCAGAGCGTGAGGAACGATCGTTTTGTAACTATCGTGCCCATGCTCCGCGTGGGCATGCCGTTCTGGACGCTCTGCGTCCTCTCTATAGCGCCCTCACCCGTTCCAGCAGTACCTGTAGTGGATGCTGCACCACTTTGCCATCCTGGCGCTTGACCTGGCTGCGGCATGAGTAGCCATCGGCGACCAGTCGACCTTCAACGCCATGCCGGGCCACCAGCGGCTGCCAGGACTGACGATAGATGGTGTCGCTGGTTTTCGCGTTTCGGGTTTCATGCCCATAAGTGCCGGACATGCCACAGCAACCGCTGGCCAGCACATCAAGCCTGAGCCCGGCGCGAGCGAAGGCTTTCTGCCAAAGGCCGACACTGGCGGGCTCGTTGGTCTTTTCAGTGCAATGCGGCAGGAAGTAATACGTCTCACCTGACGGAGCACCACACTGTTCCTCAAGCGCAGAAGCCAGCCATTCCTGCGGCAGCATGACGGTCGGTACGCTCTCGCTGCCCAGCGTCTTGCTGTACTCCTGGCGATAGACCAGGGTCATGGCCGGGTCCAGACCGATCAGCGGAATGCCGTACCCTGCCAGCTTGCCAAGCGACTGGCTGTTGAAACTGGCAGCCTTCTCGAACGCAGCCAGAAAACCCTGCACGTGCAGCGGCTTGCCGTTGGGTGCGAACGGTGCGAGATAAACCTGATAACCCATGCGCGAGATCAGCTCCAGCCAGTCTGCTGCCAGCGGGGTTTCAAAGTATCGGGTGAACGCATCCTGAACCAGCACCACCGTACGTTTGCGCTCCTGCTCGCTCAACGCGGCCAGACGCTGCGGCGTGGCAATGCCGACATTCCAGCGGGCGCAGGCCGCGCGAAAGTCCATCAGGCTGAGCAATGGGCTGTCGACCATACCGGCGACGTGCTCAAGCAGGTAACGCACCGGTTTTGCGCCCATGATCGCGTTGTACAACCGGGGAAAGCGCGCCAGGTGCGGAATGCTGAACTCCAGCGAGCCAATCAGGTAATCCTTGATCGGACGCAGGTAACGGCTGTGGTACAGCTCGAGAAAACGCGAACGGAACTCAGGCACGTTGACCTTGACCGGGCACTGCCCCGCGCAGGACTTGCAGGCCAGACAACCGGCCATGGCATCGTAGACTTCATGAGAGAAATCCTTCTGCCCTGCTACTCTGGCCACGCTGTTGACAGTTCGCTCGGCAAGACTTTTCAGCACATTGGCATTCCGCGCCCTGGCGCTGGCGGTCAGGACGTCGACATCCTGCTCGCCTTGCAGACGCAGCCATTCCCGGACCAGCGAAGCGCGGCCCTTGGGTGAGTGAATGCGGTCACGCGTGGCTTTCCATGACGGACACATGGCATCGTCGGTGTCGTAGTTGTAACAGGCACCGTTGCCATTACAGTGCAGCGCGCTGTCGTAGCTCTGCCAGACCCGTTCATCGATAGTGCGATCCAGATCACCGCGCAACGTCACTTCATCCACCAGCGTCAAGCGTGATTCCGGCACCGTCGCAGGCGTGGCGATCTTGCCGGGGTTCAGCTGGTTGAACGGGTCGCACGCGGCCTTGAGCGCCTGCAACGCAGGGTACAACTCGCCGAAATATTCGGGCACGTATTGCGAGCGCAGGCCCTTGCCATGCTCGCCCCACAGCAGCCCGCCGTAGCGCTTGGTCAGCGCGGCGACGGCGTCGGATATCGGCCGAATCAACGCAGCCTGCGCAGGGTCTTTCATGTCCAGAATCGGTCGTACGTGCAGCACGCCTGCATCAACATGGCCAAACATGCCGTATTGCAGGCCGTAGCTGTCCAGCAGCGCACGAAACTCCTGAATGTAATCGGCAAGGTTTTCCGGTGGCACAGCCGTGTCTTCAACAAACGGCTGCGGCCGCGCTTCACCCTTGACGTTGCCGAGCAGCCCTACCGAACGCTTGCGCATGGCGTAGACGCGGTTTACCGCAGCGCTGCCGGTTGCCAGGGTATGACCTAGGCGCACCACCGAGGTGTCTTTTTGCAGGTGAGCGACGAATGCATGGACGCGCTGTTCCACTTCGTCCAGCTCATCACCACTGAACTCGATCAGGTTGATGCCCAGAGTCGGCGTCGCCGGGTCCTGCGGGAAATACTCGGCCACGCCGTGCCAGACGATATCCTGCATGGCCAGCATCAGCACTTTGGAGTCCACGGTCTCGATGGACAGCGGCTTGTGCGCCATCAACGCCTTGGCATCCCGCAGAGCGTCCATGAAACCGGCATAACGAACGTTGACCAGAATCGAATGTTTGGGGATTGGCAGGACGTTGAGTCGGGCCTCGACGATAAAACCCAGCGACCCCTCGGAACCGCACAGCACGCTGTTGAGGTTGAAACGCCCGTCTTCCTCACGCAGGTGCGCCAGATCGTAACCGGTCAGGCAACGGTTGAGCGGCGGAAAAACGTCCTTGATCAATTGCGCCTGCGTATCGGCGATCTGCTGCGCACAGCGATACACATCGCCAGCACGGTCAACACGCGCTTGCTCGCTGGCCAGCTGCTCAGCGCTGAATGCCTGACTGTTGACGTAGGAACCACCGAGCAGCACGGTCGTCAGTTCCAGCACATGGTCACGGGTCTTGCCGTAGGTGCAACTGCCCTGCCCGCTGGCGTCGGTGTTGATCATGCCGCCAATCGTGGCGCGGTTGGAGGTCGACAGTTCCGGCGCGAAAAACAGCCCGTGCGGCTTCAGCGCTGCGTTGAGCTGGTCCTTGACCACGCCGGTCTGCACCCGCACCCAGCGTTCCTCGACGTTGATTTCAAGGATATTGTTCATGTGCCGCGACAGGTCGACCACCACGCCGTTGGTCAACGACTGTCCATTGGTCCCTGTGCCTCCGCCACGCGGGGTCAGCACCACCTGCTTGTGCTCGGGCCGCGCTGCCAGGCGGGCGACAATTGCCACATCATGGCTGTCCATCGGGAACACCGCAGCCTGCGGCAGGCGCTGGTAGATGGAGTTGTCAGTGGCCAGCACAGTACGCGAGCCGAGGTCCCTGGCTATTTCGCCGCGAAAGCCGCCCTCCACCAAGGCATTGAGGAAACGGTCATAGTGACCGACCTGCTCGGAGGTCGGTTTCAACAGCGCAATCATGGTGGTCTTCCTGGCTGGCTAGGCGTTTTATATGCAAAGCACGTATGCTTCGAAACGCTCGTATGCATGGCGTTATCAACGGTTATCGTGATTCTCCGGCGTGTCATGCTTCAGTGCAAACGTAAAAGACGCCGTTTTTCCATGAGTTTTATGAATGAACACCAGAAGACTGACGCCCTCCATGTCGTTGTTGCTCGCTTTCGAGGCGGCCGCGCGGCATGGCAGCTTCACCAAAGCCGCAGACGAACTGGCCTTGACCCAGAGCGCCGTCAGCCGCCAGGTGCAGGCGCTGGAAGCCCAACTGGAAGTCGAGCTGTTCAAGCGTGATGGCAGGCGTATCGAACTGACCACTGCCGGTGCGTTGTACCAGCATGAGCTGGCCGCCGCGCTGGGCCGCATTCGCAGTGCAACCCTGCAAACCATCGCGCACAAGGCCGAGGGCGGCACGCTGCATCTGGCCGTGCTGCCCACCTTCGGCTCCAAATGGCTGCTGCCGCGGATGAATGACTTTTACACCCGGCATCCGGGCTATGTGGTGCATATTCACTCACGCATCGTGCATGCCGACCTGACGCCTGCTGCAAGCGAAATGAACGCGATCATCTGTGCCGGCAACGGTAACTGGCCCGGTTACATCGCCCACCCGCTGGTCAGCGAAAAACTGGTGGTCATTGCCAGCCCTGCCGCGCTTGCCGGCTACCAAGCGATGACTCCGACGCAGGTCGCCCAGCATTCGTTGCTGAGCGTGGTGTCACGGCCCAATGCCTGGTCAGACTGGTTCGACAGTAATCGGCTGGACCACCACATCATGCGCCCCGGCCCGAGTTTCGAACTGACCTCGCACCTGATCCAGGCTGTGGCGGCGGGCATCGGTATCGCACTGGTACCGCGCATTCTGGTGCAGGACGAAATCAACAGCGGCGAACTGGTCACCCTGTTCGAGCCGCTGGACAGTGGGCGCAATTACTACCTGGCGTACGCGACGCGCTTTCAGAACCTGCCATCGCTGTGCGTGTTCAGGGACTGGCTGCTATCGACACCGTTTCCCGACCCTTTGTAAAACCTGCCCGCAACAGGAGCCGCTGTGCGTATCGAGCCCCTTCCACCCTTGCAGAACCTGATCGCCTTCGAAGCCGCCGTTCGGCACGCTAGTTTTACCCGTGCCGCCAGCGAACTGAACCTCACCCAGAGCGCGATCAGCCGTCAGGTCGCGCAACTGGAGGAATTTCTCGGCCGCGCGCTGTTTCGTCGCGAGCACAAGCGTATTCATCTGACGGTGGCCGGGCAGGTTTACGCCGAGCAGATCCAGCGTGTGCTGACCCTGTGTGCAGAGGCCACGGCACAAGTCATTACCCATAGCGGCGAACAACAACTGACCCTGGCTTGTTCCAGCGGCGTGGCCGCACTGTGGCTGGGCCCTTTGCTGGGACGCTATCGCGATGCCTTCCCCGCCGTGGATATCCGCCTGCGAGTGGTCGACGGGCTGGATTCTCTGATTCGCGCGGAATTCGATCTGGCGTTGTATTTTTTGCGCGAAACATCACCGACGGGCCTAGACAGTCGTTTGCTGTTCGCCGAATCGGTAAATGCCTACTGCTCGCCAGACTACCTGGACGGCAAACTGCTGGAACCTGCACAGTTGCTGGACCACTGCCTGCTGATGCTGGAAGACGGGCAACGTCAGTGGCTGTCCTGGGGAGACTGGTTCGGCCGTCAGGGCGTTGATGCGTCGCTGATCCGCAAGCGCATGACCGTTAACCTGTACCCCGTGCTGGTCGACCTGGCTGTCGCCGGGCACGGCATCGTACTTGGCTGGCAACCGATGATTGACCGTCACGTGCAATCCGGTGCGCTGGTGCCGGCCTGCCAGAAAAGCGTCGGTGCAATAGGCGGCTATTACCTGCTGACCCCCAGCGGCAAGACGCCCCGGCGCGCTGCGCGAGCCTTCGAGAAATGGCTGACAGATGAAATAGCCACGCTGACACCTCGCCCCTGACGCTTGCATGCATCTGGCGCATGCAAACCTGCGCAATAAGCGTTTTCTTAAAATCGGCCCAGCACCTACTCTCGACTGAAACGGGCAAAAAGACCTGACTCAGCCGCACTTACATCAACCCTGCCCCTCAATCAATGCAGCCACTGCAGGGGGCCTCCCTGCGTGTATCGCATGCAGGAGCCTATCCAGTGAGCACATTACGATCCTCTGCTTCACGCACCCATGAACAAAAGGCACGCCGCGCGGTGACCGCTACGGTTATCGGCAATGGCCTGGAATGGTTTGACTTCACGGTCTACAGCTTCTTCTCGGTGATCATTGCCAAAGTGTTCTTCCCCACCGGCAGCGAGCTGACCTCTTACCTGTTGGCGCTGGCGACCTTCGGGGTCGGCTTCTTCATGCGTCCGGTGGGCGGTATTGTTCTGGGAATCTACAGTGACAAGCGCGGGCGCAAGGCGGCTTTATCCCTGACCATCCTGCTAATGGCGCTGGGGACGCTGATCATCGGACTGACGCCCAGCTTCGCGCAAATTGGCTATCTGGCACCGCTGCTGATTGTTCTGGCGCGACTGCTGCAAGGGTTCTCTGCCGGTGGCGAGATGGGCAGTGCCACCGCCTTTCTGACCGAGCATGCCCCGTCCGGCAAGAAAGCCTTCTACTCCAGCTGGATTCAGGCCAGCATCGGCGTCGCGGTGCTGCTCGGCTCTGCGCTGGGTGCCATTCTGTCCAGTTACCTGACCCAGGCACAGCTCGAAAGCTGGGGCTGGAGGGTGCCGTTTCTGATTGGCACGCTGATCGGGCCGGTCGGCTTTTATATTCGCAGCCGGGTGGATGAGACGCCTGCCTACAAGGCCGCAAAACCAGTCGAGTCGCCTCTGCGCGAAGTCATCAAGACCTACCCGCGCCAGACCCTGATCAGCTTTTCGCTGGTGGTACTGTGGACGGTCTGCACCTACGCGATTCTGTTCTACATTCCGTCCTACGCCCAACGCGTGCTTGGCCTGCCGTCATGGATGGGCTTCAGTGCGGGAATGATGGGTGGTGCAGTACTGATCGTCGCCACACCGATTGTCGGCGCCCTGGCAGACCGCAGCGGGCATCGCCCGTGGTTGCTGGGCTCGGCAATTGCCATTTTCTTCAGCGCCTACCCGATGTTCCTGTTCATCAACCAGATGCCGGGACTGTTTTCGCTGCTGGTCTTTGAGCTGGTACTCGGCCTGCTGATTTCCGGTTACATCGGTTCGATCCTTGCGGCCTTTGGCGAATTACTGCCCACCCACGTGCTGTCCACCGGGCTTTCGGTGGCCTACAACTTTGCCGTCACCATTTTCGGCGGCTTTGCCACCTTCACCATCACCTGGCTGATTGCCTCGACCGGCAGCAACCTGGCACCCGCTTTCTACATCATGTTCGCGGCCGTCGTCAGCGGCATTGGTGCGCTGCTGTATCGCGACCGTGCGCCTGCTGCCCATCGTCCCCTGTCTGGAGCTTTCCAATGAGTATTGCTGATCCTACACGCCTGATCCTGCGCAACGGCCGCCTGCTGGACCTGCAAAAAGGGCAATTGATTTCCGGCCAGGAAGTCGTGATCGAGGGTGAGCGCATTGTCGAAGTACGTGCCGAAGGCGAACCTGCCGCGGTTGGCGCTCAGATTATCGATCTGGGCGGCAGAACCCTGATGCCCGGCCTGATCGACTGCCATGTGCATGTGCTGGCTTCCAACGCCAACCTGGGCATGAATGCCCTGCAACCCAACGCAATCATCATGTACCGCGCATTGCCGATTCTTGCTGCAATGCTCAACCGCGGCTTTACCACTGTGCGCGATGCCGGGGGCGCCGACTGGGCGCTGGCGCGTTCGATCCAGATGGGGCTGATTCCCGGGCCGCGGATCTTCGCGTCGGGCAAGGCGTTGTCGCAGACCGGCGGCCATGGCGACATGCGCGCACGGGGCGAATTGCTGCTCAACGAACCTTGCTCGTGCTGCTTTCGGGCAGGAGCCATTGCCCGCGTAGTGGACGGCGTCGATAACGTGCGTCTGGCCGTGCGCGAAGAGCTGCAACAGGGTGCCAACCAGATCAAGATAATGGCGTCGGGCGGCGTCTCGTCACCGACCGATCCAATTGCCAACACCCAATACAGCGAAGCTGAAATCCGCGCCATCGTTGACGAAGCCGCCGCTGCGAACACCTACGTGATGGCCCATGCCTATACCGCTCGGGCGATTCGCCGTGCCATCGAATGCGGCGTAAGAACCATCGAACACGGCAATCTGGTGGATGCCGACACCGCCCGACTGATGGCCGAAAAAGGCGCATTTGCGGTGCCGACTCAGGTCACCTATGAAATGCTTGCCGAGTACGGCGAGCGCTTCGGCCTGCCAGCGGACTCGGTGGCCAAAATCGAAGATGTGCGCCAGGCCGGGCGCAACGCGCTGCTGCTGTTCGCCGAAGCGGGCGTACCGATGGGCTATGGCTCGGATCTACTGGGGGAAATGCACGAGTACCAGACCCACGAACTGAAGATTCGCGCCGAATTGCTCGGTAATCTGGCGGCGTTACGCAGTGCAACAAGTGTTGCGGCGCAGATACTCCAGCGCGAGGGTGAACTGGGTTGCATCAGCGCCGGTGCGATAGCCGATCTGCTGGTGGTGGATGGCGACCCGCTGAGCGATATCGGTTGTCTGGTCGGTCAGGGCGAACATCTGGCGATGATTGTTCAGGGTGGCCATGTGCGCAAGAACACCTTGGTCTGACCGGGCGTCAGTGAGCGTTATGGTCCCAGATCCAGTTCCATGCACCGGGCAGACTGACAGGCTGACTCGCGTCCTTGACCGTGCGCGCCAGAGCAGCGCGCTGTAACTGCGCGCTGTCGTCGTAGAACGGCTTGTCGGCAAGCCGCACGCCGGTCTGATGAGCGCTGTCGACCAGAATCTGCAGGTACTCCCGCGCATGCCGCGCGGTGTAGCGGTTCAGGTCGTGAAAGGTCACCACCACCGGAATCACCCCGTCCACTGCAGGCAGCTCTCCGGCGGCGATGCGTTCACGTACTTGCGAGAGCTGACTGACCATGTTCGAACGGCGGCGCAGGCTGAAGTTATAGCCCCAGATCTTGCCGTCATTGGCGCTCAGGTCAGTCAGTAATACATGCAGGTCATGACGCTGGTAGGCGCTGAACGTGCGTTTGTCGTAGTTCCAGAACGGCGGGCGCAACAACGTGGTCGGCACACCGGTAATCGAGGCGATGATGGCGCAGCCCTGGGTCAGGGACTGCTCCAGTTCCTCATCGGTCAACGAACGATGATTGGTGTGGTGCGGCGTGGCGGTATGAAAGCCGAGCAAATGCCCCTCTGCATGCTGACGGTGCATGATCGCCCGCCCCTGATCACTGTTGCCTGCGCCTGTGGCGCCGGTCTGCACGAAGAACACGGCCTTGATGTTCGGCTGCAACGGATTGTCGGCCAGGCTGTCGAGTACGGTGATACTGGGGTTGTAAAAAGTCGACGCACTGGGGCCGTCATCAAAGCTCAGCAGGAACCGCACTGGTGGCTGCTGCCGCAACTGTTCGGCAGTTTTTGGCGTCAAAGGGGCTGGCGCGCTGATGCAGGCCGACAGGCTCGCGACGATGGCCAGTGCGCAAAGGGCCTTGAGGGCTGACTTGATCAATGTACGGGATCCTGTGGCCGGGCTGCTGAAGCCGCTTGGGAAGCGCACGCATGATCATCCACAGGCGCGGCAAACACAATCACTGCGGCGCGCAGTTTATCGGTGCCGAAACAACTCATGCGATTGAAATCAGCATGGCTTACCGGCAAATGCTGGCAGTCGATGGCCTGCCGATGCAGGCTGTGATCAATATCAGGATCGTGCAGATAGACGAAATCGCTGTCGCAATCGGTGACCATCACCCAGTGCGGTGCCTTGGAGCGTGTCAGGCGATAGCTGCTGATCAGCACCAGCGGCTTGCCGCCCTCGGCCAGTACGCGAGGCAGGTTCAATGAGCGGTTGGGCAGCGTCTCTACACCGCAGATACGCAGCTCATGACAGAACTGCTCATGAACCAGGCGAATCACCTGTTTCTTGTTGTCGCTGCGCACGCCGCCCAGAAACAGCGGGCCTGCCACCGACACCAGCAACTTTACGGCGAAGCCCCGTCGCCGGGCAGCCAGCGCCAGCCCTTGAGGGCTGCATCCACCGTGGCCGGAGGTCATGAACACCGTGGTCGCCTCGCGCCAGATCTGCAGTTCTTCGGCGCGATCCATCAAACGCGCAGGATGTAGAGCCTTCATCGCCATCAACAGGCAGGCAGGACCACAGGTGAACTCCAGGGTCTGCTGGTAGTAAGGCACTGAACGACTGTCCAGCCGGGCATGCTCGACGATGCGCTTCTCGTAACGCAGCGCCGGGGCATGGTCCTGGTAATAGTCGTCGACCTGAGCGAAGCGCCGGTAGCCGTTGCGTTCGTACAGCCCGATAGCCGCGTGGTTATCAGGGCGCACCTCAAGGCGCAGGTAAGCGCAGTCGCGGCCCACGGCCTGCTGCTCGGCACATTGCAACAACTGCTTGCCCAGCCCCTTGCCCCGCGCCGCATCGGCAATCGCCAGCGAATACAAACGCCCCAGCGAGGTGCCCCGATGAAACAGCACCAGCGCATAGCCGGTGAGCTGTCCGGCCTGCTCGGCGACGATCAGGCTGGCATTGGCGCGGCGAATCATCCAGTGAAAGCTGCGCGCGGTCAGACGGTCGCCGTCAAAGCACTGGTTCTCCAGAAGCAGCAAGTCGTCGACATCGGTTTCAACTGCATCGCGAAATATAAAGTCCATCTGCACCGCCGTAAAAGTTGTGTAACGAAACGGGACATTTCAAAAAGCACATGCTTAATAGAAAGGACTTGTTTCCCATCGGATCGATTACACATGTCAGCGGCACAGGTGAAGATGAACGAAGTATCTGCGCAACTTGCGCTTTCAGCAACAACCAGACGTGCAGACCCCACAACGCTTTTTGCAGCACAGAGGCAACTGGTGATTATTGTCGAACGGCTTGAAGACTGGGCATCGTACTTCCCCAGCGAAAACCTGATCAGCGCCCAGGAGTATCTGGAAAAGCCGCTGAAAGCCACGGCAGGCAAGCGTGTGCAAGTCATCAATCTGTGCCGCAGCTACAAATACCTGGGCCACGGTTATTACTGTTCCCTGCTGGCCGAAGCGCGCCAGCACAATGTCATTCCCTCGGTAAAAACCATCAGCGAGTTGACCCGCAAGTCACTCTACGGCCTGGCCCTTGATGACCTGGACAAGTTGCTGGACACCGCACTCCAGGATCATCCCTATGACGACACCGAAGGGTTTACCCTGACACTTTACTTCGGCCAGACCACACTTGAGCCGTTGAAAGATCTCGCCCGTCAATTGTTTGAAGTCTTCCCCTGCCCGATCCTGATGGTGGAGTTTCGCAAGCGCGACAATTGGCACATTGCCGGTATCAAGGCCGGTGCTCTGCCGCGCCTGCGCGATGATCAGCAGGATGAGTTCGCCATGGCGCTGGAAGGCTTCAGCCGCAACGTCTGGCGCCAGCCCAGCTCGCGGCGCATGGCCCGCTACGACCTGGCGATTCTGCATGATCCGCAGGAACAGCTGCCGCCGTCCAACCCTGAGGCGCTTGCCAATTTCATCCGCGTCGGTCAGCGCCTGGGCATCGATGTCGAGCTGATCGAAAAGAAAGACTATGCCCGACTGGCCGAGTACGACGCGCTGCTGATTCGCGAAACCACCAGCGTTGACAACCACACCTATCGCTTTGCCAAGAAAGCCGAAAGCGAGGGGCTGGTAGTCATGGATGACTCCACCTCGATCCTGCGCTGCACCAACAAGGTTTACCTGACCGACCTGCTCAAAAGCCATGATCTGGGCATGCCTCGAACGGAAATCCTCTACAAGGACCGCCCGGAAGAACTGCAGCACGTGGCCACACGCCTGGGTTTCCCGCTGGTATTGAAGATTCCCGATGGCTGTTTTTCCAGAGGCGTGATCAAAGTCAGTACGCCCGAGGAAATGCATACGGCGACAGCCCAATTGTTCGAGCATTCGGTGTTGTTGCTGGCTCAGGAGTTTTTCTACACCGAGTACGACTGGCGCATTGGCATTCTCAACCGCAAACCGATATTCGCCTGCCAGTACTTCATGTCCAAGGGGCATTGGCAGATCTACAACCACAAGGCAATCGGTGCCGAGGTCATTGGCGAATGCCGCACGCTGGCGGTGCATGAAGCGCCGCGCGCCGTGGTCGAGCTGGCACTCAAGACTGCCAATCTGATTGGTGACGGGTTATATGGCGTGGACTTGAAACAGTCAGGCGATCAAGTGGTGGTGATTGAGGTCAACGACAACCCGAACCTGGATGCCGGCATCGAAGACGCTTATCTGCAGGATGACCTGTACAGCCTGGTGCTGGAAGAGTTCGTCCGCCGCCTGGAGCTCAAACGCCTCGGCCAGGCATGGTGAGACGATGATCCAGGGCCTGAAACTCGATGACAGCCGTTTGCTTGTATGTGATCCGCAAAAAGCTCAGGTGCTGTGGTTCAGCAAACCTGATGCAGGTGAACGCAGATTATTGCTGGAGCGATTTCACCTTGATGAGCATGCCGTTGCCTCGGCACTCGACCCGGACGAAATTTCGCGCATCGAGTTTCACCCTGATGCGTTGTTCGTCATCTGGAAACGTCCCGAGAACTATTCGGGCAAGGACAGCTTCTCGTTCGACGTTTCGTCCTTTGGCGTGCTGTTGAGCCGGGACCAGCTGGTGCTGATCTGCGATGACGAGCAACCCTTGAGCGCGCTGGGGGCTCACCGCCCGTTGGACCAGCCGCTGGATATCCTTCTGGAGCTGCTGTTCAACAATATTCATCACTATCTGGGCCATTTGAAAGTCATCAAGATGGTCGCCCGGGAATTGCAGCAGAAATTCAACTCGTCACTGGAAAACCGTCATTTGCTGCAGATGTTCAACCTCAGCGAAAGTCTGGTGTATTACATCAACGCCATCCACAGCAACGGCGCGGTCCTGACGCGCCTGCGCAATCACGCACAAGGCAAGCAATACGGGGCTGCCAGCCTGGCGCTGATCGATGACATGATCATCGAGAACGACCAGTGTTACAAACAGGCCGAGATCTATTCCACGGTGTTCGCCGGGTTGATGGATGCGCGCGGCAATCTGGTCAACAACAGCACCAACACCCTGCTGCGCAAACTGACCTTGATCAATGTGGTGTTTCTACCCCTGAACCTGATTGCCGGGATCGGCGGTATGTCCGAATTCAGCATGATGACCGCCCCGCTGCACTGGTGGGTGGCTTACCCGGCACTGCTGCTGGCGATGCTCGGGATGGGGGCGGTGATGGTCTGGGGACTGCGCAAGATGGCTCGCGCGGCCTGAGCGGTTATTTCTCCCATTCAGCCTTGGCAATCTGCAAGCCATGCTGACCGTTATAAGCTGCACGTTCGGGAGACTGCCAACCCTCCAGCAACGCAGCGTCGAGATCGTAGATTTCGACGCCCAGCGGACGGCAAACGCTTAACGGGTCCTGCGCGTCAGGCCCCCACATCGGCAGTGACAGGTCGCCACCCGGACAGGTCGACAAGGCGCACAGCAGGTCGATTTCAGCAAAGAACTCCAGGTAATCGCCCTTTTGCGCCGGACAGGCTTTCATGAAGTACATGTCGTCATGGTTCAGGCCGGTGCACTGGAAGATATTCAACACGTCATGCACATCGAATTCGGTCAGCCCGTGCGGCAACACTGCGCGGGTCAGGTTCGAATGGCAGTGATGATGAAAGTCTTCGCCGGTCAGCATCTTGTTGACGTAGGGATCACAGCGCGTGCCGAGCAAATCGTGCAGGCGGCCACCATGTTCGTCGATCCCGTAGCTGGCCAGGCTGTCATCGGTGATGGTGACCAGCGGCCGTAAAAACGGCAGGTTCGACCACAGCCGGTCATGGGTGCTGACATGCGCGCCCTGCAACTGACGCGTGCGCGCAGCCCACAGGCGCTCGCGGGGGTCGTTGGCGTTCCAGACATTGAAATCACCCACCTGCGGGCCCACCGGTGTGGTGACCCGAAACACCTGACCGGCCTTGACCTTCCAGGCCCGCCCGGTACGAATCGGCACTTCGAACTGTTCGACGAGGGTGCGTTGCTGCGCATTCGTGCGGATGCGCTCATAAAAGGCAGTGTCCACTTGCAGCGCCGCGCCTTTGCTGACCTGGTAAGCGGCTGGATAGTCTTTGTACATACAGGGCTTCTCGGTGGCAGGATGTACCGATTGCTACTGCAAATTACAGGCCCGATTACTGGAAGTCCCGACTGCGCACATCCAGCCCGGTGAGCAACGGCGTCAGGTCGTACAGACGCTGGGCAATCAGGTGCCGTACGCCGCTTTTTGATTCCAGGCGCCCGAACACCTGCAGCAATTGCGAGCCCACCAGCACCTTGCGCTGACGTTCGGCAAGGTCGCGCCAGACCACGACGTTGACCATGCCGAATTCGTCTTCCAGCGTCACGAAGGTCACGCCACTGGCGGTGCCCGGTCGTTGGCGGCCGATGACCAGCCCCGCCACGCTGAGGGTTCGGTCGTTTTCCAGGCTCAGCAAGTCTTGTGAGCTGCGAAAGCGTTTGGCAGCCAGTTGCCTGCGCAGCAAGGCCAGCGGGTGTGGGCCCAGGGTAGTGCCCAGCGTTGTGTAGTCGGCCACCAGGTCCTCGGCCACCGTCGGCAGCGGCAGCGTCACCTGGGTTTCGTCGCTGGGCAGGTCGTCGAACAGCGGGCGCTGGGCCTCGACCCCGGCGACTTCCCAGCGCGCCCGGTGCCGATGACCAATCAGGCCACGCAAAGCCCCGGAATCCGCCAGTGCCTCGGCGGCGCGAGCGTCCAGACCGGCACGCTGAGTCAGGTCGGTGGCATCGGCGAATGGCCGCTTCGAGCGCGCCGTTTCGATGCGCCGGGCATCTTCCTCGCGAAAGCTGCGCACCATGCGCAGCCCGAGGCGAATCGCCAGATTGCGCGTGCTGTCGGGATGATCGAGCGGCTCCAGCGAACAATCCCAGTCGCTGTAGCGCACATCCACCGGGCGGATTTCAATGTGGTGGCGACGTGCGTCCTGTAACAATTGATCCGGGCTGTAAAACCCCATCGGCCAGCTGTTGATCAGCGCACAGGTGAACGCTGCCGGTTCGTGGCATTTGAGCCAGCAACTGGCGTAGGTCAGCAAGGCGAAACTGGCGGCGTGAGACTCGGGGAAACCATAACTGCCAAAACCCTTGATCTGTTCGAAAATCCGGTCGGCAAAGTCCGCTTCGTAGCCGTTTTTCAGCATGCCCGTGCGCAGCCGTTCGCGATGCGGCTCCAGCCCGCCGTGGCGTTTCCACGCAGCCATCGCGCGGCGCAACTCGTCCGCCTCGCCCGGCGTGTAGTCGGCAGCGATGATCGCAACTTCCATGACCTGCTCCTGGAACAGCGGCACGCCCAAGGTGCGCTCAAAGACGCTTTTTAGTTTAGGCGGATAAGTGACCGCCTCTTCGCCATTGCGCCGCCGCAGATACGGATGAACCATGTCGCCCTGGATCGGCCCCGGCCGGACGATGGCGACTTCGATGACCAGGTCATAGAATTTTTCCGGCCGCAGGCGCGGCAGCATGGCCATCTGCGCGCGGGACTCGATCTGAAACACACCGATGGTGTCGGCGCGGCTGATCATTTCGTAGGTTTTCCGGTCGTCGCCCGGCAGACTTGCCAGAGTCCATCGTTGGCCACGGTGCAGATGCACCAGATCGAACGTGCGGCGCAAGGCACTGAGCATGCCCAGAGCAAGAATGTCGACTTTCAGCAGGCCGACCAGGTCCAGGTCGTCCTTGTCCCACTGGATGATGGTGCGGTCGGCCATCGCGGCGTTCTCCACCGGCACCAAGGTCTCCAGTGGGTGTTCGGAAATCACGAAGCCACCCGGGTGTTGCGACAGGTGCCGGGGAAAGCCGATCAGCTCGCCGGTCAGTGCCAGCACGCGCTTGAGGATTGGCATGTCGGCATCGAAGCCGTATTCGCGCAGGCGTTCGGGCGACGGCAGCGAATCGCTCCAGCGGCTGAAGGCATCGGCCAGGGCGTTGATCTGGTCAGGCGGCAGACCCAGCACCTTGGCCACATCACGCACTGCGCCCGAGCCGTGATAGGTGCTGGCCACCGCCGTCAGCGCCGCCCTGCCCCGACCATAACGCCTGAATATGTACTGAATGACTTCTTCGCGGCGGTCATGCTCGAAATCCACATCGATGTCCGGTGGCTCGTTGCGCTCTTTGGAGATGAAGCGCTCGAACAGCAGGTTGCTCTTTTCCGGGTTCAGCTCGGTGATCCCCAGCGCATAACACACTGCCGAGTTGGCCGCCGAGCCACGCCCCTGGCAAAGGATATGCTGGCTGCGGGCAAACTCGACGATGTCATGCACGGTCAGAAAGTAGCTGTCGAACTTCTTTTCCGTGATCAGGGCCAGTTCCTTCTCGACCTGCGCACGGGTAGCTGGCGTCAGCCCCTTCGGCCAGCGTTTGCGGGCACCGCGCTCGGTCAGTTCACGCAGCCACGACGTGGGTGTCTGGCCTTTGGGGACCAGCTCGTGCGGGTATTCATATTTCAATTGTTTGAGATCGAACGTGCAGCGCCGGGCAATACGCACCGATTCGGCCAGCAGCCAGTCCGGGTAATGCTCGGCAAGCGCATCCAGTGGCCGTAAATGGCGCTCGCCGTTGGCAAACAACAGGTGCCCTGCTTCGGCCACGGTCGTGTGATGGCGAATGGCAGTCATGGTGTCCTGCAGGGCACGCCGGCCGCGTGCGTGCATGTGCACATCACCACTGCCTACTGCCGGGATACCCAATGATTGAGCCAGCGCCAGCAAGTCGGCCAGACGCTGCTCGTCATCCGCGCCGCGATGTAACTCCACGCCGAGCCAGAGGCGCTCGGCAAAGCGCTCACGCAACCAGCGTCCATGCGCCAGACAGGCTTGCGCGTCGCCTTCGATATCCGGCAGCCAGATGGCCAGCAACCCTTCCGGCGAAGGCTCGAAGTCTTCACGCAACAACCGGTATTCACCTTTTCTGGCTCTGCGGCGTGCCACCGTGATCAATTTGCACAGCGCCTCATAGCCTGCCTGGTTTTCTACCAGCAGCACGGCTTTCGGCCCGTTCTCGATGTGCATTTCGCTGCCGATGATCAATGGCAGGCCGGTGCTGATGGACGCCTGCCAGGCACGTACGATACCGGCCAGCGTGCACTCGTCAGTGATGGCCAGCGCCTGATAGCCGTGGCGCGAGGCACGTTCGAACAGCTCACGGGCGCTTGAGGCACCGCGCTGAAAACTGAAGTTGGACAGGCAATGCAGCTCGGCGTATTCGCTTGTCATGCGAACCAGCCATGCAGCAGCAGTTCACCCTGCTCGCCCACGCTGCGATAGGCCCAGGCGCGCTGGCCGTTGGAGGTTTCGACCAGATAGTAGTCGCGACGTACATCGCCGCCGTCCCACCAGCCTGATTCGATTCGCTCGGGCCCGGCCACGATGCGCGTGGCATGAAGTGGCAGCGGCTGGGGTTCTCGCAGCAACCAGCCCGGGCGCATACAACCTTTGGCTGGCAAGACCGCTTTGCTTGTGCTGTGCGGTTGCCAGGCGCATTCAGGGCGGTGATCGGCCTGAGCGCGCAAGCCATTTACAGACTCGTCGCCCAGTCGCGCACGCAGGCGTTCGCGCAGTTGCTCCCAGGGCAGGGTCTGTTGCACGCGCTCATCGAGCAACTGGCGGTGCGCCGGAACAAAATCCGGCAAATCCTGCGCCAGCAAGCGCACGGCACGTACCGGCGACGCCACCAGCACTTGCTCCAGCCTGCCGCGGGCCAGTTCGAACAGCATCGAAGCATCGCGCTCGGCACTCAGCAGCCCGACTGGCACCACAGTCTCCGGACCTTCAACGTGCTCCAGATGCAGAGAAAATCGCTGCACACCGCTGTCGCGTCCAGCCAGAAACAAAGCCAGATCGGCGATCAGCCGCTTGAGAGGAAACAACAGGGCCTGATGCGACTCGACGTCGAAATTCAGCTCGATGCGTACATCGAAGAAGTCCGGCGGTGTGTAGCACTCCAGTGCCACCGGTCGTTCGCCAAGCAATGTGTCGAGATGCTGCAGCACGCTGGCCGGAAACCGCCGCGCCAGTGTATCGCGCGGCAGGGCCAGCACCTGCCGCACAGAGCGCAGCCCCATGCGTGTCAGGGCCGTGGCGGTTTCACGACTCAGACCGATGCGTTCCAGCGGCATATGCTCCAGGCTGCGGCGCAACGCCTGCGGGCAATCAATGCTCAGCCCGTCATGCATGTTGGCCAGCATCCGTGCGGCTATCGGGTTGGGCGCAACCACGATGCGATGCCGGAAACCCTGCGCAGTCAACTCTTCACGCAAGCGTGCCTCGAACACCGGCCAGGGGCCGAACAGCTTGAGGCTGGACTCGATTTCCATCAGCAGCACTCGGGGGTACTTGAGGCTGACATTGGAGCTGAAACCGTATGCCCAGGCCGCGAGCAGTTGCTGCAAGCGCTCGATGTCGGCCGGGTCATGCTCGACCATGGAGAAGTTCGACACCAGCGCCTGAGCGGCCGTCAGCGACTGCCCGGCTTTCAAACCCAACGCACGCGCCGCCGGGTTGACGGCTTGCAACACGCGACGTTGAGCACTGCCGCTGATCAGCGCCAGAGGCTCATCGGGATCGTTACGACGACGCATGACGCCGTCGAGCGCCAGTTGCGGCAGCAAGACACAGGCCCAGAGCATAAGAACCTCAAGCGTCGGTCGAAAATGGAATGGGGAAAGGCGGCGCAAGCCCGCCACGGCACTTGAGCACCCGCAATTGTGCGGGTCGGGTGTCGACAGCGATGCGCAGGGCCGCCGGTGACGGGTTGGCGGCGGCCTGCTGCGGGCGGCAGGCAAACGCCAGGGTCTGCCCGGTTTCGGCAGCCACCTGCAAACGTCGCAGCGCACGGTCATCGACCATGCCGGGCCAGCACACGACCGCGCCACAACTGCCGGAACGCAGGCACTGTTCGGCAGCCCACAGGGCATCGCGCGGGCCTGCCTCGATGACAACCAGCTGGCGCAGATCGACCCCGGCGGCCAGCCAGGCTTGCGGGTACGGAATGTAGGGCGGTGCAACCAGCACAATGCGCTCAGCGATCGCAGACAACCTCGCCAGGCTTGGCCACAGCAGACGCAACTCCCCACTGCCATTGGCCGGGATGAGGATTTCAGTCAGGGCGGCAGCAGGCCAGCCGCCAGTGGGCAAGGCGCTGTCCAGCAATGCATGGCCACTGGGGTGCGGGCTGACCTGCGGCGCGCTCTGCTGACGGCCTTTCCAGACCCTGCGCTCATCCAGCAAGGCGTCAAGGCTGACCACCGCGCCCATCATTCGCGCCGGACCAGCCCGCAGAACACGCCTTCGATGGCGAAGTCCTGATCAGGCGTGACAATGATCGGTTCGTAGGCCGGGTTGCGCGGCAACAGGCGCACCTGATCGGCACTGCGTTGCAAGCGCTTGATGGTAACTTCGCCGTCCAGGCGGGCAACGACGATCTGCCCGTCACTGGCCTGCGGGTTACGGTGCACGCCGACCAGATCGCCATCGAGAATACCGTCTTCGATCATCGAGTCGCCCTGCACGCGCAGCAGGTAGTCCGGCACACGGGTAAACGTGCTGCGGTCCAGATGCAGTGTGGTGTGAATATCGAGGTCCGGCCCGATAGGTGCGCCCGCAGCTACGCGCCCCAATACCGGAAGTTCAAGCAATTCGGGCCGCGGCTCGCTGTTGAGCAGGCGAATACCACGGGCCTGATGCGCTACGACCTCGATCAGACCGGCTTCAGTGAGGGCCACAATGTGCTTGCGCGCCACGCTGCGCGAAGCAAAACCAAAAGCCTCGGAAATTTCTGCCAGGCTCGGCGATTGCCCTTGCTGCGCGATGCGATCGCGGATGAAGGTAAGGATTGCGCTGCGGCGGGGAGATAATGTGCTCATGGAGTACATTTGTACTCCACTGGTGATTTTGTGACTAGTACGGTTTGTCGGATTGACGCCGCACGCTCTCGCGCTTCGTAGACGTCGATTATTCGGATTTTCACAACAGTGAAATAAGAAACACCCGGTTTATTGCGCCAGCCAAAGCGTAGAGACTTGATGGCTCTTTCAACGATCAGGAGAGTTCATTGTGATCACGCGCCAACTGGGTCACCACGGTCCGCAGGTTTCTGCCATCGGACTGGGCTGCATGGGAATGTCGGACTTCTACACCACCGGCATCGACGAAAAGGAATCCATCGCCACCTTGCACCGCGCGCTGGAACTGGGTATCACTTTTTTTGATACCGCTGACATGTATGGCCCGCATACCAACGAGACGTTGCTCGGCCGGGCTCTCGAAGGCAAGCGTGAAGGTATTTACCTGGCCAGCAAGTTCGGCATCGTGCGTGGCGATGACCCGCATGCGCGTGGCGTGAATGGCAGCCCGGCGTACATTCACCAGTCCATCGATGCCAGCCTGAAACGGCTGAATACCGATTATCTTGATCTCTACTATCAGCACCGTGTCGACCCCAATGTGCCCATCGAGGACACCATCGGTGCCATGGCCGAGCTGGTCAAGGCTGGGAAGGTTCGCCATATAGGTATCTGCGAAGCCAGCGCAGCGACCATCGAAAGAGCCCACAACGTGCATCCGCTGGCGGCCGTGCAAAGTGAATATTCGTTATGGTCTCGCGATCCGGAGCACGACAATGTGCTCGCCACTTGCCGTCGCCTGGGTATTGCTTTCGTGGCTTACAGCCCGCTGGGCCGTGGCTTTCTGACTGGCGCCTTGCGCACGCCGGACGATTTCGCTGCCGATGACTATCGTCGTTTCAGCCCGCGCTTTCAGGGCGAAAATTTCAAACGCAATCTGGCACTGGTAGAAAAGGTCAAGGCACTGGCTGCGGCCAAAGGCGTCAGCGCGTCGCAACTGGCGCTGGCCTGGGTACTTGCTCAAGGCGACGACATCGTTCCGATCCCGGGCACCAAACAGCGCAAGTACCTGGAAAGCAACGTGGCAGCGGCTTCATTGACGCTGAGTACCGATGAGCTGGCTCAACTGGATGCGATCTTCCCGGCGCAAGGGGCCGTGTCGGGCGAGCGTTACAGCCCGGAGTCGATGAAGTCGCTCAACGGCTGAAAACGTTTGTGGTTCGAGATCAGGTCGCCTCAGGGCAGGTCTCGGTGCCGTTGTTGAGGCCCTGTTTTTGATTCTTGTAATCGAGCGTGGCCTTGCCATCGACCCATTTCAGGGTGACGACAATCACTGAGTCGAAATCATCGTTCGTCCAGTCATCCAGCAGGTTAGTGCTCTTGCCGGACGCTTCTTCAGCAACCTTGTTGATCAGCTCCGGCAGGTAGCCATGCGACCAGGCGGTGTAGATAACTGCGTTGTGGTACTTGTCCCGCATCAGCTCATCGGCCAGGTCTGCGGTGTCGTTGGCACCAAAGTCGAGGTTGACGGGCAGACCCAGTTTGATTGCGCTGGGCCCTACCGTCATCAGCGGACGCACGTAGCTGTAGGACAGGTCGCCCTCACCCTCCTCCACGTGTCGGCTGGGGTTGGCGGCGAAGATAAAGTCAGCTTTGCCGAATTCCCTGGGCAAGACCTCCGACAGTTCGATGGCCCGGTTGAGCCCTTGGCAGTTCAGTTGCCCCAGCCCCATGGCCGGTTTTTCGGCATGACGAAGAAATACCAGTGTCTGCGTGCCGTTCTTGGGCTCGGCATGAACCCCCTTGCCCATGGTGAACAGGGCCAGGGCAGAAGCCACCAGTAATGATGGGAAGAAGCACCATGCGATGCGGCGCTGGAGTCGGGTGATCGAAGGCATTTTCGGCATATTCATTATTTTCTGAGTCCGGTGCGCATTTGAAAGGGATCAGCCATCTGGCTGGTGCGAATACGCAGGCTTATGCAGCTCGCCCCAAGAATTTCTGCGGATCAGTCAAACAAGGGCGCAGTGGGCGCACACTCATGGATCACGCGCGAATCTTAGTGCTCACATGTTTCGAAATTAAGAATGTGGACGATTAGGAGTGTCAAAAAACGATTCTGTTGCAAACCTGGCGAAAAAAATCACCCGAAAAGCAGAAAAACTGTCAGAAAATCGTCGAAAAACAGGCCGTGAGCCTTACTGTTTACCAGGCAACAACAGTTCAACACCTTGCTGCCAGATCAACATCACTCACACTGGAAAATTGCCCTGATACCTTGCTGTTCAAGCACCCGGACCCTTGGCACAGAGCATGCAATATTCCATTTGTGAATTTCATGCTCTCTGGACTGCTGTTTTTGAAATATGCAAACCAGTCTTGCAGCCCTTGTCTCCCCGATCTGGACGCTCACTATGCCACAACCCCCTATTTCTTTTTGGTTGCAAACGCCGCGAGCCCTGATTCGCTGGATGCTAACGACCTGCACATTGGCGATTAGCCTGCAGGGAATAGCACAGGCCGCTGAAACCGCGCCTGCCGAAGTCCGCCTGGATTACGCCTATTATTCGCCGGTCAGCCTGGCGCTCAAGCATTTTGGCTGGCTGGAGAAAGCCCTGCCGGAGGCGAAAGTCACCTGGGTGTTGAGCCAGGGCAGCAACCGCTCGCTGGAATACCTGAACAGTGGCAGCGTCGACTTTGCTTCGTCGGCCAGCCTGTCTGCGGTGCTGGCCCGGGCCAACGGCAGCCCGATCAAATCGGTGTATGTCTACAGCCGGGCAGAATGGACGGCTCTGGTGGTGCGCAAGGATTCTCCCCTGCAATCGGTTGCCGAACTCAAAGGCAAGAAAATCGCCGCCACCAAGGGCACTGATCCTTACCTGTTCACCTTGCGCGCGCTGCAGAAGGCCGGGCTGAAAAAGGATGATGTCGAGTTGCTGCACCTGCAGCATCCCGATGGACGCACCGCCCTCGAAAAAGGCGACGTAGATGCCTGGGCAGGGCTTGACCCGCACATGGCGGCCAGTGAAATACAGTCCGGCTCGCGCCTGCTTTACCGCAACAAGGACTTCAACAGCTATGGCGTACTGAGCGTCACGGAAACCTACGCCAAGGAGCATCCACAGGCGATCAGAACAGTATTGAGCGCTTATGAGCAGGCTCGGGAATGGGCAGTAAAAAATCCTGATGAGCTGGCCAGGCTGCTGGCGACCGAGTCAGGCCTGCCGCTGGAAGTCGCCAGGTTGCAATTGACCCGTACAGACCTGAGCAACCCGCAACTGAGCGAAAAAGATGTAGAAGCATCCAAGTCTGCAGCACCGATTCTGGTGTCCGAGGACCTGGTGCGCAAAGGCGTGAACGTCGAACAAGTGATCGATCAGTTGATCACGCCAGAGTTTTCCAAAGCCGTGATCGCAACGCCATGACCAGCCCAGACAAGTCACTGCCTGCCTGTGCGCAGGCGGCCTTGCCTGACAAGGCGCAGCGCACGTTTTGGCAGCGCTACAAAACGCCGCTCAAAGGCCTGGTAGTCCCCGCTGTAATCATTGTTTTGCTGGAAATTATCGTGCGCATCGGCTGGCTGCCCTCCTACCAGATGCCAGCACCCAGCGAGATCGTGCTGACACTGCGCGATCTGGCCGATGGTGCGTTGTGGAAACACATCAGTGCCAGCCTGTTGCGTGTGCTCAGCGGCTTTGTGATCGGCGCAAGCCTGGCCTTGGTATTTGCCGCGTGGGTGGGGCTCAGTCGTGAGGCGGAGGCGTATCTGGAGCCGACGCTCGCCGGGCTCCGTTCCATCCCGAGCCTGGCCTGGGTGCCGCTTCTGTTGCTGTGGCTGGGCATTGGCGAGACATCCAAGATTGTGCTGATTGCCATCGGTGCGTTTTTTCCGGTCTACCTCAACGGCGTGGCCGCAATTCGGGGCATTGACCGAAAGCTGGTGGAAGTCGGCCAGATGTATGGCTTCAGCCGCTATCGCCTGACCCGGCGTATTCTTCTGCCCGCCGCCCTGCCCGGCCTGTTTACCGGTTTGCGCAGCGGCATGAGCCTGTCATGGATGTTTCTGGTGGCCGCCGAGCTGATCGCGGCCACCAAAGGCCTGGGCTACCTGCTCAGTGACGGACGCGAAACCTCGCGCCCGGACATCGTGCTGGCGGCCATCATCGTTCTGGCAACACTGGGCAAGTTGAGCGATGGCCTGTTGGCAGGCCTGGAAAAACGCTTTCTGGCCTGGCGGGACACATTCACCGGCCAAAGCCGCGAGGGTTGATAAATGTCGGAATCGTTGATGAACATACGCGTCGACCGCAAGGCATTCGCTGGCAATACCGTACTGCATGACATCGATCTGTCGTTACAGTCAGGTGAAATCGTCAGCCTGCTGGGGCCAAGCGGTTGCGGTAAAAGCACGCTGCTCAGAATTGTCGCCGGGCTGGAGCAGGACTTTCGTGGCTCGGTGGACAACATTGAGGGAGAAGTCGCGTTTGTGTTTCAGGAACCGCGCCTGATGCCCTGGCTGACCGTCGAACAGAATATCGGCTTCAGCGACGATGCTGGCTACGACCGTAGATGGGTCGGTCAATTGATCGATGAAGTGGGCCTGTCCGGTTTCGCCGATGCTCTGCCAAAAGCGTTGTCCGGAGGCATGGCGCAACGCGTGGCCATCGCTCGCGGTCTGTACTCGCACCCTGCCGTATTGCTGCTGGATGAGCCTTTCAGCGCAGTGGACGCGTTTACCCGAATGAAGCTTCAGGACCTGCTGCTGCAACTGGCCGAGCGTCACGCTATCACCCTGTTGCTGGTGACTCACGATGTCGACGAGGCGCTGTACCTGAGCGACCGGGTATTAGTGATGGGAAGCCGCCCCGGTACGATTACCCAGCAACTGCCGGTCGGGCTGCAAACACCAAGAGATCGCCGCGATCCGCTACTGGCCAGGCTGAAGGCTCAGGCACTGACCGAGCTGCATCAGGCCCACATCATTTGACGTCGGTCGCCTCGCAGCCTTACTTGTCGGCCTTGAACTCTTTCCAGAGTCCCTGGCGCAACGCCTCGATATTAACGGGGACCTGAGACATCACGAACAAGCGGCTCAGCATGTCGGCGTCTGGATAGACAGTGGTATCCGTCCACAGGCCGGGATTGATCAGGGCGTCGGCCTTTTCGTTACCGTTGGCGTAATGCACCGTATTGGTAATGTTGGCGATCACTTCCGGGCGCAGCAGGTAGTTCATGAACGCGTAGGCACCTTTGACATCAGGGGCATCAGCCGGGATGGCGATCATGTCAAACCACATTGGCGCGCCCTCCTTTGGAACCACATAGCTGATGGTGATGTTGTTGCCCGCTTTTTGGGCCTGCTCCTGCGCCAGGGAAATATCCCCTGAGTAGCCTACTGCCACACAGATCTTGCCCGTAGCGAGATCGCCAATATAGTCGGCTGAACTGAAATTGCGCACATACGGCCGTACCTCATCCAGCAGCGCCTTGGCCTTTTTGTAGTCGTCCGGCACCTCGCTGTGCGGTGGCAGGCCGAGGTAGTTCAGAGCGATAGGGATCAGCGCCGGTGCGCTGTCCAGAAAAGCGACACCACACTGGGCGAGCTTTTTCATGTTTTCCGGCTTGAGCACCAGATCCCATGAGTCAAGCGGAGTGTCCTTGCCAAGAATGGCCTTGACCTTCGCCATGTCATAGCCAATCCCGGTGCTGCCCCACAGGTAGGGAAACCCGTGCTGGTTGCCCGGATCACTGCCCTCCAGTGCCTTGAGCAGGACCGGGTTGAGATTTTTCCAGTTGGGAAGCTGCCGTTTGTCGAGGGTCTTGAGCAAACCGTTCTCGATCTGTCGGCCCATGAAATGAATGGAGGGAAAGACTAGGTCGTAGCCGGAATGGCCAGCAATCAGCTTTGTGTTCAGCGTCTCGTTGGTTTCGAAAGTCTCGTAAGAGGTCTTGAAACCGGTGGCCGCTTCAAAGTTTTTCAGAGTGTCCGGGGCGATATAATCCGTCCAGTTGTAGATATTGACCGTCTCCGCCGCATGGCTGGTCGAGGCCAGCAACATCAGTGCAGCAAGGGATTTTCTCAGCATTTTCAGCTCCTCGGGTCAATAACGATAGCTTGCCCCAGACCGGGCATGAAAACCACCTTCGTCAAGCAAATTCGGTTAACCGCGGGGCCTTCTTCGGAGCGAATGACATATGCATGGAACGTGGCCATTGATACCTTGTGATGATGACAGCCATATAATTGATTTTTTTGTGCTGCGTCATAAAAAATTTTTCCAGAACAGTGCGGGCAGATGCTATTTTCAGTACTCGTCAGACCGCTCAGCGATCCTGCTGGAAAGCAACCCGACTGACCGATAATCCGCTGCGCTGATTATCGTCTCGTCATCATGGCTTTACCGGACGAATTCTGGCTGTCTGCCTACCCATTGGAGCAAGGGAAATGCTCGATTGATTAAGGTGGGCCATTGTCATGAACAAAGTCACATTCCCCAATGCATGCCAACTGATGCGCTGGCACTTCCATCCGGTAGGCTTTGAAGCCTCGATGGATGCTCCCGGCAGCATGATTGCACGACTTTTCGACCGCGCCAGCGGTGAGACAGTCGTCGCCATCGCCGGCCTGCCGTGTTCCACGGTGATGAATGCCGCTGATGTAGAGCGCATCATCGAGGCCATCGAGGATGAGCTGGAATTGTTCGGCACTCATACGCAGCAACAGGTTGCCGGTTTTTCCTGAGATGACAGCCTCAGCCTGTTCGGACTTTACCGCGCAAGTCTTCGAAGAAAGGCTTGTCCTGGGCAATTCTGTCTGAAGCTTTAGGCATCTGGGCATTTTCCCCGCCGCCGGTGCCTTGATCGATGTACCAATAGCAATGCCGCGCCGCACGAGTAATGGCGACATAAGCCAGGCGCAAGACTTCATCCTTCTGCGCTGTATCAAAGGGCTGAAGATCGCTCGCATCACCCAGCCCTGCCAAACGGTAAACCTGATTCTTGTAAGGCGAGACGGTCAGATGCTGGCAGTCGCCCAACAAAAACACGGCATCCGCCTGCAAGCCTTTGGAACTGTGGTAAGTCAGCGTCCTGATGCGACGGCCTTGTGCGCCCATCGCCGCGTCAGCATCGATCAATGCCTGCAAACGTTCCGAGAACCGGGCTTTCTCGCTGCCTTTACGGTAAAGCAGCAGAATCGAGTCACCGTCGTTGTAGTGCTCGGCTACACGCACGGCCAGTTCGTCCTCGTCACGATCCAGCACCGTGACCGGCAGCAGCTCTTGCGGCATGCCGCTGGCACGAGCCTTCTTGCCCGCAATCGCCGGAGCTGCCCGGACGACATGCTCGGCGGCATCGATAATGTGCTGATGGCTGCGGAAGTTGTCACTGAGCATGACTCTGGTGGTCGCCGGAGACGAAAACTCCCTGGCGAATTCCATGAAATACTTCGGTGAACTGCCGCGCCAGCCGTAGATCGATTGCCAGTCATCGCCGACACACAGCAGTGATGAATGCTGAGCGATCCGGCCTGTATGCAGAGCGGGACCACGACGCCGAATTTCGCGCAGGCTGGCGCGTATCCATGAGACGATCTGCGGCGACACATCCTGGAACTCGTCGATCATCAAATGCGACAGCGGTCTGAGCATCTGGTCGCTGACGTGTTTGAGGTTTTCCGGCGATGTTTCACCGAACAACGCAAACATCCGGTTATAGGTCATGATCGGAGGCGACTGAGCCAGCAGGTGCGTTTCGAAAGCTTTCCAGAAAAGACTCAGCGCTTCGAAGAAGAAACGATCCGGGTCGTCGCTGGCAAAGCTCATCTCGGACACGGCATTGGGTACGTCCAGCCCGAGGTTCTCGATGAAGCTGGCGGCGGTGACAAAACAGTCCAGTAGCGGCGCAGCACCGAGCTCACCCTTCACCCGATAGTCGAATCCGGGCCCGGCAACTGCGTCGCCCGCCAATGACTGCAATAGCTTGCTGGCAGACTGATAGTTATCCAGCCAGATCAAAGGCTTACTGCAGAAAGCTTGAAACAGGGTGCGCTTTATGACCCCCTCGGCCCACACTGGCAATTTGGCACCCGGCCGCTTGAGTTGCTGGTCTTCACTGGCGTCCAGGCCCAGCACAACCCAGGCATCCAGCTCGGCAATATAGCCGTGAAAACAAAAGGAAAATCCATTTATTTCAACAGCTTGGCGCATAGGCTCAATGCCCTTTATAGGCCATGCTCCTGCGCGAATCCACAAGTCCTCGACGGTGTCACACCACTCCTCATCCCGTTTCGAGGATAGCTCGGTCACCGCGACACGCTTCTGTACGTCAGGATGGTCGCGATCCAGTTCCTTGAGCTGCAAGGCATGGCGATACAGCGGCGCCATGACTTCGCGGAAACGCTCATTGCCGGCGTACAGGTCGCGGTAGCAGAGATTGAGTTGCTGACGCTGCGCGTCGTTGATCCGCAGGTCGAAAGGATTGCTGTCCGCCTCTTCCAGGCCGGATGACTGGCTGCTCAGGTTCTCGAACGCCCTGAGCTGCTCAAAACCCGGCAGGCTGCGCACCAGCGGCAGAATACGCGAATGAAAGGTGCGAACCAGGTCACGAGCCTGTTTCTGCCCCGTCACATGCCCCCACAAGGCCATCACTTCGATCAGCTTGCCGATGAAGTCCTTGCGCGACTCACGGGTGAAGGTCACGACTGTCATCGCGTTCAGTTCAAAGCCCAGGTAGTGATGCAACAGCAGAATGCGCAGCACCAGCGATGTGGATTTGCCTGCGCCCGCCCCGGCAATGACGTAGGTAGACGGCGTATCGCTGAAAATCATCTTCCACTGCGCCGTGCTGGGCTGAGCATGCGCAGGGAGCTTTTCGGCGACATCGGCCTTGATGCGCTTTTTCAGTTCGGGCGTGAGCGCCAGCCGCCAGTCGTCGAACAGATGGTCGTCAGCCTTGGGGCCGCGATGTCGGACAGGTCGAGTATCGTTGATGACAAGCACCTGACGCCCCGCTTCTTCACCATCCAGGTAGCCGTCGGCATAACCCTCGCGTACGCCCTCTATGTGCCCGTTCAGATAGCCATCGGCATGGCCCTGGAACCACGACGGCATATGCTGCGAACCCAGCCCTGTGAGGCCGCGGCCGATCAGGCGCGATAACAGACGCCTGAAAAACGGCAGTTGCCGAGGCGGCATGAGATCGACATCCAGGTCATGAGGAAGCGCAGAAGGAAGGTCGTCAGGCACGCAGACTCCGGTGGATGGCTTGCAGGCAAAAAGGTCGCCTATGGTGGCCGGATTTGCGCGCAGGTTCCAGCGAAATGCTTGTCTGTCAGTGCGTTAGCCGATCAACTGCATGTTCCGTCGCAGGTGCTATCAGACTGGCATGACCGATTTTGGCACCAGTGCACCCGGGTGCTGAATCACTACACTGGCCAGGCGATGACCGGCTTCGGCAGCCTGTCGCGGCTGTTCCCCCGTGAGCCGGGCGGCCAGATAGGCAGCGCTGAACGAATCCCCCGCTGCTGTGGTATCGACGACGCGCTCGACCTTTTGCGACGCAATGTCGAAACGCTCGCCGCCGGCTTCCACAAGACAACTTTGCGCGCCGCGCTTGACGACGATCTCACCGATGCCACGACCCCGATAGGCCGCCAGCAATTGCTCACTGTCTGCATAACCATAGAGCGCCTGCTCATCGTCTTCGGTGAGCAACGCGAGATCCACATGCTGCAGACATGCCTGATAGGCCTCACGGGCCTGCTCCACGCTGGCCCACAGCCGAGGCCGATAGTTATTGTCGAAGGCAACCCTGACCCCACGTTGGCGAGCACGGCCCAGCGCTTCCAGCAATCGGGCGCGGCCCTGCTCGCCAAGTACCGCCAGGGTGATACCGCTGAAATACAGCACGTCGTAGCTGGCCAGCGCCGCGAGAATCGGCTCGGCCGCGGGCGTCATGAAACAGTCCCGTACGGCGGCTTCGTTGCGCCAGTAGAGAAAACGGCGCTCGCCATTGGCATCGGTCTGGATGCAGTAGAGCCCGGGCAAACGCCCCGGCAGGCGCTGCACCTTGCCCAGACCAATGCCCTCATCGGCCCAGATCCGGCACATTGCATCGCTGAAGCTGTCATCACCCAGCGCCGTGACGTAATCCACCTTGGCCCGCTCACCCAACAATCGGGCAAGGTAAACCGCCGTATTGAGCGTGTCACCGCCGAAGCTCTGACGCAGGCTGCCGTCGGCATGCTGCTGCAACTCGATCATGCATTCGCCGATAAGGGCGACCCGTGGAAGGCTCATGAGACGATTACTCCTGCCAATACCGGAACTAGAAATAGGTGCTGAAAGGCTCGATCACTCGCATGTCATTATCAACCAGACAACCTGAACGCCACTTGTCGAAGGTCAGACACGGGTGTGAGGTACCGAAGGAAATGATGTCGCCAACCTTCAACTCGCACCCGGGCGCGACGGTCATGAAAGCGTGCTGATCCATCACGGCAGTCACTTTGCAGGCACTGACGTCGTCGCCTGATGCAGGCTGCACGCCCGCTTTGTAACGCAGCAGCGGGTTGGGCAGCCCTGCATCGTAGGCAACGTCGCGCTTGCCCATGGCGATCACCGCAAAACCCGGCTCCGGCATGGACTGCACATGCGCCCAGACCTCCAGCGCAGGACGCAGCGCTTCGCTCAGCTCGGCACGTCGGTCCAGCACGCAGCACTGCGCATCCTTGTAGATACCGTGGTCATGCACCACATAACTGCCGGGGCGCAGCACGCTGAGGAACCGTTCGCGAACGGCCCGGGCATCGAATGCTTCAGCGATCAGGTCGTACCACGCCGAGCCGGATGCAGTGACAATCGGGCGATCCAAAGCGAAGGCACCCTTGTCCTGCAAGTCGACAGCCAGGCGTACCAGCGACGCGGCAAACGCCTTGATGCCGTCGATGGCATGGTCGCCGTGGATGACGCCTTCGTAACCCTCGATACCCGTCAACGCCAGCGCCGGCTGGGCCTGAACAGCGTCAGCCAGGGCCAGCACCTGCGCTTCGCTGCGACAGCCGCAGCGTCCACCGGGCACGCCATATTCGATCATCACGTTCAGACGCAGGCCGCGTGCCGCGAAAAACTGGCCCAGTGCAGCGACATTGTCCGGGTGATCGACCATGCAGTGAAACTCGAACATCGGGTCAGCCAACAGATCGGCAATCACCGCCATGTTCGGCGCGCCGACCAGCTGATTGGCCATTAACACCCGCCGTACACCATGCGCATAAGCGGCCTGGGTCTGGACCGCCGTGGCGAGGGTCATGCCCCATGCGCCCGCGTCCAGCTGTCGCCGAAACAGCGCTGGCACCATGCTGGTCTTGCCATGCGGTGCAAGCTCTGCACCGCTGTCAGTGACAAAACGTTGCATCCAGCGAATATTGTGATCCAGCGCCTTACGATGGATGACCAGTGCAGGCAGGCTGACATCAGTGACCAGGCTGTCACCCGGTTGCGCAATACCCTTGTCCATTACGGCGGTGCTCATCAGTAATCTCCTGCAGTTATTCGTTGATTCGACGAGCCAGGCCGTTGGCGCTGTCGATCAGCACCCGCCGATAATCGTCGTAATGGGTCTTGGCATCGGCACGCGGCGCGACAATGCACAGGGTTGCGATGCACTGACCGTGCTCGTTTTTCACCGGCGCGGCGAAACAGTGCGTGAAGGTGTCGGCCACGCTATCGAAGGAGAAAAAGCCCTCTTCGCCTGCCTTGCGGATCTCCCGCAAAAAGGTTTCCAGCGGCAAACGCTCGCCACCCGGGAGGATGAAATCGTCGGGATCAATCAGGTCGATGATCTGCTGATCGCTCAGGTGGCTGAGCAGCAGACGTCCGGAAGCAGTCCACGGGATGGGCGCGTTTTCACCGATATCCGAGGAAATCCTGAAATGCCGCTCACCCTCTTTCATCAGCGCAACGGTGTATTTTCGGCCATTGAGCAGGCACATCTGCGCGGTTTCCCGCGTCTGGCTGACGATCTCGCCCAGGCAGACTTCCGCCTCGCGAGTGAAATCGAAGTGGCGCAAGTGCGCCTGACCGAGAAAGTACAACTGACGGCCAAGGTAGACATGCCCGTCCTTGCCGACCGTTTCCAGAATACGCCGCTCCAGCAGCGACGCCACCAGCTCATAAACCGTCGATTTGGGGCTGCCGATTCCGCTGGCAATTTCGTTGGGACGCATGGGTCTGGCCTTTTCCTTGAGGAAATCCAGAATATCGAACGCCCGGTCCAGTCCACGTGCCCGGCGCTTGATTGTGTCTTCAGTCATGACTCATTCCTTAAGTAGAGCTGTAAGCCATATAAACCGAGGCTTCTGGCTTGAAGCTGCTACTTGCGCCTATAAGCAATACAGTCGATTTCGACCTTGCAGTCGACCATCATGCTGGCCTGCACGCAAGCGCGCGCCGGTGCATGCTCGGGGCTGAAGTATTCACCGAACACCTTGTTGAAACTCCAGAAGTCCCGTGGGTCTTCCAGCCACACGCCGACCCGTACTACGTCTTCGAGCGCATAACCGGCTTCGTCGAGGATCGCGATCAGGTTGCGCATGGTCTGGTGCGTCTGCTCGACGATACCGCCGACGATAATCTCGCCATCCTGCGCAGGCACCTGGCCGGAAACGTGCAGCCAGCCGTCGGCCTCGACTGCTCGGGCGAATGGACGTGGCTGGCCACCCCCAGCGGTGCTGCCTGCGCCATAACGGGTAATAGTCATGAGTTTTTCCTTGTCTTGAAGCATTGGACGTCGTGAAACGTTAAAAACGGATGTTCTTGAGAAATTCGCTCAAGCGCGTCGATTTCGGTTGCTCGAACAGCGTCTTGGGTGGCCCCTGCTCCTCGATGCGCCCTTGATTCATGAATACGATCTGGTCTGAAACCTCATAGGCGAAACGCATTTCGTGAGTCACCAGCAGCATGGTCATGCCGTCCTCGGCCAGGTCCTTGATAACGCTCAGCACTTCGCCGACCAACTCCGGGTCGAGCGCAGAAGTGACTTCATCGAACAACATCAGGCTGGGATTCATGGCAATGGCGCGGGCAATTGCGACCCGCTGCTGCTGACCACCGGACAACTGGCCGGGAAAGTGATTGCGGCGCTCCAGCAGCCCGACCCGGTCCAGCCACTTTTCCGCCAGGGCAATGGCCTGATCCTTGGGCATCTTCTTGACCTTGAGCAGACCCAGGGTCACGTTCTGCAAGGCGCTGAGGTGCGGAAACAGGTTGAATTGCTGAAACGCCATGCCAGTCATTGCCCGGTGCTGTGCAATAACCCGCTCCGGATGACGGGTACGCTTGCCGTCTACGTCGCTGTAACCGATATCCTGCCCCTCAAGACGGATATGCCCGCCCTGAAACTCTTCCAGCAGGTTGACGCAGCGCAGCAAGGTGGTCTTGCCCGAGCCGCTGGAACCGATCAGGGTCACGACATTGCCTTTCTGCATGCGCAGATCGACACCCTTTAGCACCTCCACTGCGCCGTAGGATTTATGCAGGCCCTCGATGCTGAGCAGCGCCGGGCCGGGGTTATGAGTCTGTGTCATGGCAATGCCACCCGTTTTTCGATTTGCCGCCCAAGAAGCTCGATGGCGTAGTTGATGAGAAAGAACAGGAAACCTGCAAACAGGTAGAACTCCAGGGTCATGAACGTGCGCGCAATCACCTGCTGGGTGCTGAGCAGCAGTTCAGCCACACCGATCACCGAAAGCAGCGTCGACGCCTTGACGATCTCGGTCGAGGAGTTGACCCAGGTCGGCAGGATCTGGCGCATGGCCTGCGGCAACAACACGTAGCGCAGTGACTGATTGAAACGCAGCCCGATCGCCTTGCCAGCCTCCAGCTGGCCAGCGGGAATGGCCTGCAGGGCACCGCGCACGATTTCTGATACGTGAGAGCCGCAGAACAACGTCAGGCCTATTGCGCCAGCCTGAAACGCGCTGATCTGCCAGCCCAGCGCTGGCACCATGTAAAAGACTGCCAGCACCAGCACGAACACCGGCGTACCGCGAATCAGATCCACATAAAGCCGGATCGGCAACCGTGCGAAGAATCCGCCGTAGGTCAGCACCAGACCGGCCAGCATGCCGATCAACGTGCCCGCAGCAATCGCCAGCGCCGAGCACTGGATACTGGTCAAAAAGCCGGACCAGAGCACTTCTCTCGCGGTCCACAATTCCTGCAACCAGCCAGGGGGTTGATACATGACAGCCTCCTAGCGGCGAATCGCCAGACGTTGTTCGAGGGTGCGCAACAGCATGGCGATCACATAGCAGGCCACTACGTAGAGTGCAGTGGTCACCAGCCAGGTTTCGATCACCCGGTAGCTTTCGACGTTGATCTTGCGCGCGTAATAGGTCAGCTCCGGCACCGCAATGGCGGCTGCCAGCGAGGTGTCCTTGAACAGCGAAATGAAATTGTTGGATAGCGCTGGCAACACGTTGCGCAACATCACCGGCACGATGATGTATGCCCTCACCTGCCACTCGCCCAGACCGATGGCCAACCCTGCTTCGCGCTGACCTTTGTGGATGCTCAGCAAACCGGCACGGAAGACTTCGGTCAGATAGGCACCGGCGTACAGCGACAGCGTGACAATGAACGACGCCAGCTTGTCCAGGCGAATGCCCAGCCCGGGCAAGGCGAAGTAGATCAGCAGGATCAACACCAGAATGGGCGTGTTGCGCACCACGGTGACGTAGATCGACGCGACAATTCGCAGTGCCTTGTAACGTGACAGCAGCGCAAATGCATTTGCCAACCCGATCACACAGCCGATGGCGATCGAGATCAGGGCCAGTTCCAGCCCCAGGCCCAACCCCGCCAGCAAGCTGGGAAAGTCGCGCCATACGGCATCAAAATTCAATTGATAATTCATGCTTGCCCGTACCTGGCAGGGAAAGCCCGATGGCCTGCCCTGCCCTTGAAGGTCAGAGTGGACTTATTTGTATTCCATCGGGAAACCGATTGCAGGCACAGGCAGATCGACACCAAACCATTGCTTGAACGAGGCGGCGTAAGCCGGGAACTCGACACCGGTCATGGCTTCATGCAAGGCGGTGTTGACGAAGTTCAACCAGTCCTGGTCGCCACGTTTGACGGCACAAGCGTAGGTTTGCGGGCTCCAGGCAAAAGCCGGCGAGCGGTAGCGGCCAGGGTTCTGAACCATCAGGTACTTCACTGAAGACTGGTCGGTGGCGGCCGTGTCGGCGCGCCCCGAGTTGATCGCCTGGTACATCAGGTCGACGCTGTCGTACTGATCGACCTTGGCTTTGGGCAGCGCCTGATGCACCAGCTCTTCGGCATATACGTTTTGCAGCACGGCAACGGTCACTCCGTCGCCCGCGGCTTTAAGGTCGTCGATCTCCTTGTATTTGCTGTTGGCAGGCAGCAACAACGCTACGCCTTCGCGGTAGTACGGCAAGGTGAACGCCACCTGCTGTGCACGACTGGCGGTAACGGTGATGAACTGGCAACTGATGTCGACCTTGTCAGTCAGCAAGTTGGGAATTCGCGCATCCGATGACTGCACCACAAACTCGACCTTGCTCGGGTCATTGAACAGGCCCTTGGCGATGATCCTGCCGATGTCGATATCGAAACCCTGCAACTTGCCGTCCGCTCCCTGAAAATGCCACGGGGCATTGGTACTGCCTGTGCCCACCACCAGATTGCCACGTTTCAATACTGCATCCAGCTTGCTGCCTTCGGCGGCCTGAGCCGCGTTGGCCAGCGTGAATGAGGCTACAAGGACAAATGCACAAGCTTTCACAAAAGAAGGTCCGCGATGCATGACATAGACTCCGCCGAAGTATTTTTATTCCGCTATAGCGGACAATGGTATGTAACAACGGAATAGACAGCAGAAAGTGTGCCATACGAGGCCTGCGAAAAACACCGCATAAAAATGTCGAGGCAAATCAAAAGGCTGGAGATGAAGGAGTTGATGGCTGGGTGATATTACGGCTTGAGCGCATCGCTACCATTTGTCACGTTTGAGTGGTAAGGCCCCACTCTTGTGCGCGCGCGCTATCGAGTACGCAGTACTGGTGCAGGCGCAATGGTCGCGCCGCAGTGAAGATAGGAGGCAAAGCGCCACGAACTACTTGCCAATGCGGGAGCATTGGCAAGAGATTCAGTCAGAGGCAGGTAGCAATCGCAGCAGATCGCAAGGCGGCCTGGGTATCGCCCTGCGGGGCGTAGAACTCGACAGCAGTGGCAGGACCTTTGGCGTGTACGTCTGCGAAATACCTGGATTCGGTAGTGAAAACGGTGAAGCCGCCACCGGAAAGATCATGCAGGAACACATCTGACGATGTGCCAAACATCGCTTCGTTCTGCCAGGTCACCTGAATGCACTGGGCAACGGCGGCATCCTGCTTGGCACTCGACAGGACCTTGAATGGCCCTGCCGCACGTGCCGAGTTTGAAGGCGCTGCGCACCCGGCCAGAACCGTTGCCGCAATCACCGTTGCGCTCGTCAAAAACAGAAACTTCATGTCGTGCCTTCGCTGATAAAAAAGCCGATTCTAGCACTGCACGGGCCTGTTACCCCTCAGCCAATTGCTCTTCGTATTCCTTCACGTATTCACCAGCCAGGCTCTCTTTCTGCTTTTCATCAAGTAACTTGCCTGCCATCTGAAAGAACTTCTGCTCTTCTTCCTTCAAGTGGTGATGCACTTTTTCCGACAGCTTTTTCGCAGTCGCCAACCAGGCCGGGCTGGACATCTCGGTTTCATCGAGCTCTTCCATCATCTCGTCCATTTCATGATGCTCGGAAATGGCATGGCGGCTGAGGTCCACGCCATTGTCGTGGGCCATCAGGGGAATATAGAAAAACCGTTCTTCGGCTGTCTCATGAGCTTGAAGCTCATCCTTGAGCTGTTTGTAGGCTTTCTCTCGTTCGACACTGTCGCCGCTGGTCTGGATCAGTGCGTCGGCGTAACCGCGCTGACGATCATGGCTTTCACGCAATGCTTCAAAGATATTCAAGGTCTTGTCTCCAGGTCGGCTTCCGGGAGCTGGAAGCATTGTGGACTAGACCCCTGGCGAAGATCAGCAGTTCCGAGAAATGCTGGCAAATGACTACTGCGCGCTAACCGCAGGCTCAGGCCAGCTCGAAAACCACATCCTGAGCGCCTTCCCAAAGCGTCTTGACGCCCAGTTTGCGCAGGTTTTCCTTGCCTTGAGTAATGGTCAGAAAATGATTGCCGGCCAGCTGGCCCATCTTGCTGGCGAAACAGCACGAACCGTACGCCAGGATAATCTCGGTTTCGCTGTAACCGCCCGGATAGAACAGAATGTCGCCCACAGAAGGATGACTGGTCGCGTTCTCGAAACCGATCAACGTGCCATCCAGCTTCAATTGATAATCATCCAGTGGCACCCAGCAGCCCTCACCACTCCAGCGCACATGGATGAATTTCTGCCGATAAGGCAGCAGCTTGAGAAATGCTTCCACCGTTTGCGGCGCATCCGGATTGGCTTCGGCCAGAAACTCGTATCCGCCCGCGGTAATTTTGATGGTGGTCACTGCAACGACTCCTTGAAGGCAACAATGCTCAGAATGATGCGCAAGGATAAACGCGAGCCTTGTGAGGCGTCACGGAGTTCCGCTGCGCTCACAGGGAGGCAGGCAGCTGCAATCGTTAATCAAACAGAAGTCCGCGCCGGATCTGACCCGCCGAGCAGTTTGGCGAATAGCCTATTCTCATGCGTTTCGCCCTGAAACTCATAACGTGGCGAACCTTTCACTTCATAACCCTGCCGCGGGTAAAACCCCAACGCGCGCGGGTTGCCAACCCAGACAGTCGCCCACATCAACGCGGCCTTTCTGGCCGTAGCGCGCTGCTCGGCGGCTTCGAGTAACAGTCGCCCTGCTCCACATCCAGTGAAACGTTCCTGCACATAGAGGCGTTGCAACTCGGCAGCCGTTGATACACCGAGCATCGGGTGATCGACGCACAGCGTTACCTGAGCGAAGCCGATCAGATGCCCTAGAGATTCAGCCACGATAATGAGCGCTTCCGGTTTGCCAAGCAGATGCGCAAACGCCTGCGGGGAGAACGCGTCGAGGGCTTCGCGTGCGATGGACTCACGGATGCCCTGCGTTGCGTAGGTGTCGAGAAAGACCTGCATGCCCAGCGCGCTCAGGCATATAGCGTCAGCGGGCACTGCTTCACGCAGGGCAATCGTCGATAAGAGAGGTTTGATTATCAAACAGGCAGACCCTGGGTCAGGCAAACAGACACGCGAATCATACCCGACATACGGCCTGGCCCGGCAACAAGGCCGGGGCAAGCCGCCAGATCAGTCTCAGCGACCGGTCATGAGCGATTGCAGGCGCGCCTGAGCCTGCTGAGCGTTTTTGCCCTGCTCGTTCAGCTCTTGCAGCAACTTGTTGAGTTCAGCCTGTACGACCGGATCCTTGACGGTTATCGCCGAACCGGAGATATCGATTTGCGATTTGTGCGCGTCCACATAATCGGCAACCTTCAGGCCACTCGAAAACGTGCCCTTTATTTGCGGCAAGACTTCACGGAACGTGTTGGCGGGTACGCTCACAGTCCTGTCATACGCCTTGTCATAAACGACTTTCAAGTCATCGGGCTGCTTGAGTTTGGCATGTGCCGCATCGGCCTTGCCCTGCTCGATGGTCAGCTTCTCGCCGACTTCATCCAGACCTGTCTGCACGGCAGCCAAGTCTGCGCGACGTTGAATGACATCGCTTACTGAACGAAAGGATCCTTTCTGCATCAAGCCGGCGAGAGGCTGTACAGCGGTGTCCATACCCGCGCCGAAGTCGGAAATAACGGCATAGTGCGAGCTGTAGTCACCAAAGGCTTTCTTTTCATCGTCCGTCAGTTTGGGAACGTGCACACCTGGCTTGTCGATAATTCGGGTTTGCAGGAACTGAGTGAACGCAGTGCGTTGCTCGGGCTCCTTATCCCCGCAGCCGGTCAGCAACAGGGGTAAAGCAACAGCCAGCAGCAAGACTGGACGGAAAAGGGACTTCATGTCAGGAACCTCCGGGTGATGAGAATGCGCGCTCATCGGCATGGCCTGACGAACGCGAGCGTGCTTATAGTCTCGTCATCACTTCATCTAGTTCCGCGGCGGATGAATTTTGCGACGCCTCATCACCAGAACGGCGCATGGAAAACCCGCTCCCCTTCGGCTATTTGAGTCAGCAAACGCAGGTACTTCAGAGTGTCGGCGCAGCAGCATCAGCACTGCAAAAAGCTCGCCTGGCAGCCTTTTCAGGAAAGTTCATTAACATTTCTTCATGAGGTGAAACGTTTCAGCGACTAGTCTTCAGCGCACCGACAAAGTGAACAACAGGAGTCAATCACTATGTTTGCACACGAGGGCCTGGGCCTGATCCTTGTCTCCATCGTCTTTCTGCTCGGAGCGATTGCGATGTTCATTCACCCTTTCCACGCGCTGGGGAGCTGGTTCAGGAGGAAACGGCAGGAACGGAAATCTGATTAGCTATCAATAAATTCGCCACAACAAGGAGGCCCGGTGATAGCCGGGCCTTGCAGCCTCACCCTCTCCCGCCTCCCTCCCCTCGTACAGCGCGAAGCCTGTATGTATGCTCAGCAATATTGCACTAAGCGCATCTAGCGGCAGGTGCATTAACCGCGAGCTTGATACTGGCTATTTAGTATTAAATAATACTGCAGGTCGTGCATTACATCCTAAAAATTCTCTAACGCAAGAAAAAATCTTCAAAAATTAATCACCAACCTGTGGCTTAATGTTTCCAGTTTGATACGCTATTGAAACTCTTTGATATTGAACTAATGGCCAGCAGCCAATAGCATTGCGCGCCAAATACCCTAACTAATTTGCCACTAGTGCTCATGAGGTAGTCATGACTAGTCAATCCATCAATGCGGCGGTTTATCTTCGAAAGTCAGCTGAAGATCACATTCCGAAGCCGACCCGCGTACTTGATTTCGGCAAATGCAGAGGCACCAGAAAAGGCCCGGTTCTGCTGATTGGTTCAGGTCAATCTGCCAGAAACTTTCCGATCCGAGACTTTTCGGACACCCCGATGATTACCATGAACGGGGCGTTCTCGATGTTTGCAGGAACGAACATCAAGCCATTGTTCTACGTGTGTACTGACCGGGACTTTCCCAACCAGCAGCCCGAGCTGTTCGCCGCGGCAATGCGCGAAAGCGAGAATGTCGGCCTGTGGGAAGACCAGTTCAACTCCGGCATTCCCAGGCCTTCCGGGCACGCCTATGCGCTGAAGAAATCACCGAGGTTGTCGACGGTTGCAGCGCTCTGTTCACGAGAAGATGCGCTGGTCAGAAAACTGTCTTTATGGAGTCATAGAAGCAGGGATATCGGCTTCAGCAAAAACCTGGAACTGGGCTTTTTCGACGCCCGCACGGTCATGTATCTCGCCTTGCAATTGTCCTATCACCTTGGTTTTGATAGCGTCTTTCTCGTAGGCTTTGATATGAATCAGTCTGCAGGCCGGTTCTATGAATCGTCGACAGACGTGTGCTCGCCTTGTGGACTGGACCAGCACTACGAATCAAGAATTCTCCCGTCACTGGAACTTATGTCGAAACAGGTAGTCGGGGATGATTTTCAGGTGTTCAATTTGTCCGACAGCTCGCGAGTTCCAGATGAAATCATTCCCAAGTTGAGCATTGATGAAGCCCGGCTTAAAGTAAGCGTCGCCCATTACAACGCCAGCCGAACGTAAACGACCTCCCGATCAGGCAACTTGACGACCCTGTCTATTTCTTCTGCGACTTCCTTTGAAATCGCACCTGCCTCTGCCCTGCGCAAACGCCTTGAGCAATGCTACCCGACAGGCACCTGAGCGAACCGCAACGCAGACAACTCGGCAATCCGGCACCGTCCACCATGTCACTGCCGCCCGACCTATGCGACAATGCGCGCCAATGTCTGGCATGAACCCCCACATTCATATCCCGGCAACGCGGCCATGGCAGGCTGCCGTTGCTGTAGACGTATGCCCGTTGGATCAGCTCATGCTCAGGCGGAGCAGGCTGAACAGCTCCGGTCGGGTCTAGAACCCGACACCCGCTGACACCAGCGCTCCCCAGTTATTGCCCAAGTTATTGATAGGTAAAGTAATTGATCTCCACAGCTAACATCACGATGCAGTTCGGCCCCAAACCCTTGTTCGAGAACGTCTCGGTCAAGTTTGGCGCCGGTAACCGTTACGGCCTGATTGGCGCGAACGGCTGCGGCAAATCCACCTTCATGAAAATCCTCGGTGGCGACCTTGAGCCTTCGGGCGGTCAGGTGATGCTGGAGCCGAACGTACGACTGGGTAAGCTGCGCCAGGATCAGTTCGCCTACGAAGAATTCACGGTGCTCGATACCGTGATCATGGGTCATGAAGAGCTGTGGAAGGTCAAGGCCGAGCGCGACCGCATCTACTCGCTGCCGGAAATGAGCGAAGACGACGGCATGGCCGTGGCCGAGCTGGAAACCGAGTTTGCGGAAATGGACGGCTACACTGCCGAGTCCCGTGCCGGCGAACTGCTGCTGGGCCTGGGTATCGGCATCGAGCAGCACAACGGCCCGATGAGCGAAGTGTCGCCCGGATGGAAGCTGCGCGTTCTGCTGGCGCAGGCACTGTTCTCCGATCCGGAAGTGCTGCTGCTCGACGAACCAACCAACCACCTGGACATCAACACCATTCGCTGGCTGGAAAACATCCTCACCCAGCGCAACAGCCTGATGATCATCATCTCCCACGACCGTCACTTCCTGAACAGCGTGTGCACGCACATGGCCGACCTGGATTACGGCGAGTTGCGCCTGTTCCCGGGCAACTATGACGAGTACATGACCGTGGCGACCCAGTCCCGCGAGCAGTTGCTGTCCGACAACGCCAAGAAGAAAGCGCAGATCTCCGAGCTGCAATCGTTCGTCAGCCGCTTTTCGGCCAACGCATCTAAAGCCAAGCAGGCCACGTCCCGAGCCAAGGCGATCGACAAGATCCAGCTGGCCGAGGTCAAGCCGTCCAGCCGTGTCAGCCCGTTCATTCGTTTCGAACAGACCAAAAAGCTGCACCGTCAGGCAGTCATTGTCGATCGCATGGCCAAAGGCTTCGACGGCAAGACACTGTTCAAGGACTTCAGTTTCCAGGTCGAAGCCGGCGAGCGTGTTGCAATCATCGGTCCGAACGGCATCGGCAAGACCACCCTGCTGCGCACCCTGGTCAACGAGTTGCAACCCGATGCAGGCACGGTCAAGTGGACCGAAGCAGCAGAAATCGGTTACTACGCTCAGGACCACGCTCACGATTTCGAAGACGAATCTACCCTCTTCGACTGGATGGGCCAGTGGACGCAAGGCGGCGAGCAAATGGTACGTGGCACTCTGGGCCGCATGCTGTTCTCCAATGACGAGATCCTCAAGTCGGTCAAAGTGATTTCCGGTGGTGAACAGGGCCGCATGCTCTTCGGCAAGCTGATCCTGCAAAAACCGAACGTGCTGGTGATGGACGAACCGACCAACCACCTGGACATGGAATCCATCGAAGCGCTGAACCTTGCGCTGGAAAACTACCCGGGCACCCTGATTTTCGTCAGCCACGACCGCGAGTTCGTGTCCTCGCTGGCAACCCGCATCATCGAACTCAGCCCAAGCGGCGTGATCGACTTCAGCGGCACCTACGACGATTACCTGCGCAGCCAGGGCGTTTCGTTCTAAGCCTGTCAGGCTGCTACAGCAAAAAGCCCTGTCTTGTGACAGGGCTTTTTATTTTCAAAACCGCTACTGGCCCGGCTGGCTGAGCATTTCAATCCACAGCGCACCCTTGCCCGAGGGCGCTTCGCTGACCCGCTGCAAGGCACCGTTCGCCGCAATGGCGTAACTGCCGACCTTGTCGCTTTTCTCACCGCTCACCAGCAACCAGCGCCCATTGGGTGACACTGCGATGTTGCGTGGCTGTTTTTCCTGCACCGGATAGTTTTCGACAAACGTCACCTTGCCACTGGCAGGCTCGACCTTGAACACCGACACGCTGCTGGTAGTGCGCTCGCTGATAAACAGCAACCTGCCATTCGGCGCGAGGCGAATGTCTGCCGCCCAGATACGCGGGGTGGGGTCATCCTTGAGATCATTGTTGCGCGCATCGCGGGCCTGCCCCGGCGCCAGGTTCAAGCGTTTCGGGATACCGTCCGCCGTGCTTGTCTGCTTCAACGCACCGGTTTTCTGGTTAATCGCGAACGCAGTGACGGTGCCACTCATTTCGCCGACCACGTACAGAAATTTGCCATCGGACGAAAATGCCAAGTGGCGTGGGCCGGTATTCTCGGTAACAGCAACATAGCCCTCGCCAATGGGCACAAGCTTGCCGTCCTTTGGCTCCAGCCGGTATTGCAGAACACGATCAACACCAAGATTACCGGCGTATGCAAAACGGTTGCTCGGGTCGGTGCGCACCGAATGCGCATGCATGCCGGTCTTGTAGGTCTGGATACTGTCGCTTGGGCGGTGTTGCGCATCGATGGGCTGGACGCTGAGCAAATCGGCACCATACGACGCGCCGAACAGGAAGCGCCCGCTGCGATCGGTAGACAGGTAGGCCAGGCTCTCGGCCAATGGTGCCTGGCTCAGCGGCTTGAGATGCCCTGTTGCAGGCTCGATGCTGAAACTCAGCACTTGATAAGGCTTGGAACGCAGCGCCGCAAATAACGCTTTGCCGTCCGGTGAGATGGCCATCGGATTGACCTGATCTCCGGCCTTGGTCTGCTCGACCAGGCTGAGCGCGCCGCTTTGCTCATCCAGACGGTATTGGGATATAAGGCCGTCGGTGGGACTGGATATGTAAGCAAACGTGGCTGCCTGGGCAGGCAGGCCAAACGAACAACCGACTGCAGCGGCCAGCAACAGAATATTTCTCATGGCAAACCTTTTTATTATTGTGGCGTGATCAGTCATCCTATGACCATATCTGCAGAACAGCAACTGCCTGATAATCCGCCCGCATAAAACCGTTAGCCTGCTTTCTTTTAGTCACAGTGCACGCCATGATGAGGCACTCCCACCGCCTGCCAGCGAAGAGCCCAATGCCTGCCGCACACTCCGGTTCCATGACGATTACCCTGCAAATCGTTTCCATCGTTTTCTACACCTTCATCGCCTTCCTGTGCATCGGTCTGCCTATTGCGGTGCTACCCGGCTATGTTCACGACCAGTTGGGTTTCAGTCCGTTGATTGCCGGCCTGACCATTGCCTCGCAATACCTGGCAACGCTGCTGAGTCGACCTTTTGCCGGCCGGGCGACCGATACGCTGGGCAGCAAGCGCTCTATCGTGTTCGGACTGTGGGGCATCGTCATCAGTGGCAGCATGACGTTACTGGCAACGCTACTTCAGGAGTTTGCCACGCTGAGCCTGTCGATTCTGATCGTTGCGCGACTGTTTCTCGGCGTTTCCCAAGGGCTTATCGGGGTTGGCACCATCAGTTGGTGCATCGGCAAGCTCGGATCTGAACACACGGCCCGATCAATTTCGTGGAACGGCATCGCGTCCTATGGTGCGATAGCCATTGGTGCACCGCTGGGCGTGGTAGTCATAGATACCGTGGGCTTCAACAGCCTGGGGGTCGCCTTGATGGTGATGGCCGGGCTGGCGCTGTGGCTGATCCGCAACAAGCCATCGGTGCCGGTCGTAGCCGGTGAGCGCCTGCCCTATTGGTCAGTGTTCGGCCGTATCGCGCCTTATGGTCTGGGACTGACGCTGTCCTCTATCGGCTACGGCACGCTGACCACGTTCATCACCCTGTTTTATCTGAGCCGTGGCTGGGAAGGCGCGGCCTATTGCCTGAGCATGTTTGGCGTGTGCTTTATCCTCGCCCGCCTGCTGTTCATCGGCGCCATCAACCGGCTCGGCGGCTATAACGCGGCCATCGTCTGTATGGCTGTGGAGATCTGCGGGCTGTTGATGCTCTGGCTTTCACCGAGCAGCGGCATTGCTCTGGCAGGGGCCGGGCTGACCGGTGTGGGGCTGTCGCTGGTCTACCCGGCGCTGGGCGTGGAAGCGATCAAAAGCGTGCCTACCCCCAGCCGAGGCGCAGGCCTGAGTGCCTACGCAGTGTTCTTCGATATTGCCCTGGCAATTGCCGGCCCTGTAATGGGGGCTATCGCCTTGGGTCAGGGCTATGACTGGATCTTTTTTTACGCGGCGTTGCTGTCGGTGTGCGCGCTGGCGCTGACAATCTGGTTATCACGCCGTACCGCTGACCAAACATATCCGGCATGAACACTACCTTTAGTGCATAAGTTTTTTGCTTGTAATTCCAATAGTTGGTAGCAAGTGTTTAAATCCCGCCACCGGTCGGTCAACTTCTTGACGCATCGGCCAGCGACCTCTTGACTTCGTACTGCGGGCCTTGAAAACAGGCCTGCAAAGCGACCGTCGCCAGCCTTGGTGCGACGTCACTGAGCGTGGCAGTCTGGCACCTTGATCCGTTTCGATTGCCTCCCTGCTGCCTGCCTGGCCGGGAGAGCTGTCATGAAAATTCGTTGTATTCATCTGTACCACACCCGTAATGTCCTGCCGGTCATGATGTTGGCCATTATCCCGTCCTGTGCAGAGGGAGCCTGCGCACTTGGGGCCTCGGCATCGCCCGGCGTTCAAGTCTGCGACAGTGGCATCAGCGGTTCATTTATCGGCCTTAGCGGCGATCACATTCTGATATTTCCAACAGGCGGAACAGGCACGGTCTCCGGCGATATCAGCTACGGGGCAGGAGTCGACAACGTTGATATGCAGTCAGGCCGTATTCTGGGCAACGTCACCCAAGGTGCCGGGGTCGACTCATTCACGTTGTCGGCGGGCGAGATCAGCGGCAGCCTGAACCAGGGCGACGATCCCGACAACTTTTTCATGAGCGGCGGTACGCTGAGCTCGCTGGCTCAGGGCGACGGGCGAGATACCTTCCTGATGAGCGGAGGCACCATCATTCGCGCGTTCGAGGACGGCGACGTCGCGGTGATGACCGGCGGCAGCATTGGCCGCGTCGACATGAAGCTGGACAACAATGTGTTCGAAATGTCCGGCGGCACAATCATCAACAACCTGGTAACCGGCTTTGGCAGGGATACGATCACCCTATCGGGCGGCTCCGTGGGCGGCAATGTCAGCGTCAGCGGTGGCGACGACCAGATCACCCTCAGCGGTGGCGATATACGCGGTGAAGTTCGCGCCAGCACCGGTAATGACAGTTTCAACTGGCTGAACAGCGGCTACGCCCGCAGCAGTGTGTTGATGGCCGAAGGCGATGATACGGCGCGACTGTACAAACTGAGCGAATATTACCTGAGCGCCAACCCGCTGCTCGACGGTGGCCCTGGCAACGACGTGCTGACCTTCGACAACACTGTATCGTCGCAGCCGGGTCGCTATGCCAACTGGGAGACGGTCAACGTGAGTAACGGCTCGCAGCTGAATCTGGCCGGTAAGCTGGTCCTTGGTGACGGCGTGAGTAACACCGGCGTTCTGAACATTGACTCCACCAGTACGCTGATCTCGAACTCGGGCAGCATTGCGCCCTTCCACGCCGCATCCCTCGCTTCATTAGAGAATGCCGGAACGCTGGACGTGAGCGATGCAGGCCGCGCGCTCACTGGCACATTGACGGTGAACGGCAATTACACCGGCCACAACGGGCGGCTGCTGTTGCTCTCGGCACTGGGCGATGATGCATCCGCCAGCGACCGACTGGTGGTGGCACAGGGTAGGATCAGTGGTTCTACGCGCATGATCGTCAGCAATGCGGGTGGGCTGGGTGCCCTGACCCTTGGCAACGGCATTGAAGTGGTACAAGCCGTCAACGGTGCAACCAGCGATAGCAGCGCCTTTTCGTTGCAAAATCCGCTGTCTGCAGGCGCTTATCAGTATTACCTGTTCAAGGGCGGCGCCACTGCCGGCTCTGAGAACAGCTGGTTCCTGCGCTCTGCGGTGATTGCGCCGCCAACGCCAGCGCCGCCCCCTGTCGAGCCCCTCCCCGAACCTGCACAGCCAACTCCCCAGCCAACACCCCAGCCGACACCTGAGCCGACTCCTGAACCTGCTCCCGAGCCGACACCAACACCGCAACCTGTGCCCGCCCCGCTCCCAAACCCTGAGCCTGCGCCGACCACCCCGGCCCCGGTCCTCCCGGCAGCCACACTGCCAGTGCCCGCGATCGGAACACCGCCACTGCCGGAACTCGTTCGCGGAGCCGCGCCCATCGCGTTGTACCGCCCCGAGGTCGCCAACTATTCAGTGGCAGCGCCAAGCGCTGCGGTCCTGGCGCTGAGTTCACTGGGCACCTTTCATGAGCGCCAGGGTGATCAGGCGCTACTGACTGAATACGGCATGGCGCCTGCCGGATGGGCACGTGTGTTTGGCAGCGACCTCAGGCAACGCTGGTCTGGAGACGTGAGCCCAGGCCTGGACGCTTCATTCAAGGGCTACCAGATCGGCCATGATCTGTATGCCTGGCACTTGGAAAACGGGCGGAGCCAGCGCGTCGGGCTGTTCGTCGCGCATAACCGTCTGGATGGCAAGGTGCAGGGTTTTGCTGAGGGTTTCAGAAACTACGAAACAGGGCACCTGAAACTGAGCGGGCAAAGCCTGGGGGCCTATTGGACGCTGACGACGCCCGGTGGCGGGTACGTTGACGCCGTAGCGATGGGCACTCGCCTGGACGGCCGCAGCCGCTCTGTCAGGGGCACAGGTGTCGACATTGAAGGCCATGTGATGAGCCTGTCTGCAGAGGCCGGGTATTCGCTGCCACTCTCACAGCGCTGGGTTGCAGAGCCTCAGCTACAGATCATCTACCAACGCATAGACCTTCAGGATCAGCATGACGGCATTGCCCATCTCGGATTCGACAGTCAGGCTTACACCACAGGGCGCATCGGCGTGCGTTTCAAGGGGCGCTATCAATTCAGTAGCGCACCGATAGAGCCTTATCTACGAGCCAACCTCTGGCACACCAAGGACGGCCATGACACGCTGACATTCGATCATGCAGAGCAGATAAGAACCGAGCATCGATCAACGACGGGCAGTATCGGCGCCAGGATGATAGCGACATTGAGCAGCAAGGCCAGTCTGCACTGGAGCGCTGATTACCTTGGTGATCTGGGCGAACAAGGAACGGAGGGAGTAAACACCAGCCTGGGTTTCAGGCTGGTGTGGTAATGCGACCGTCAGCGCGGGGATGCGCCCTGGTCAGTCTTTCTTCGGTTTGAGGATAAGCACGGCAAGCGGCGGCAGGTTCAGTTTCAGTGAAGCCTCCATCCCATGTGCTGGCTCGCCTTCGGTGTTCACTTCCCCACCATTGCCCATGTTGGAACCTGCGTAGGTTTGCGCGTCGCTATTCAGCAACTCAGTCCATGCCCCTGATACGGGCGCGCCTACACGGTAATCCAGGCGCGGCACTGGCGTCATGTTGGCCACCACCAGCAGCGGCTCGCCATCATTGCTCCAGCGCAGGTAGGCAAACACGCTGTTGGCCTGGTCGTCGCCGATCAGCCACTGGAAGCCGGCTGGATCGGCATCGCGCTGGTGCAGCGCCTTTTCCTGACGATAGAGGCGATTCAGATCGCCGACCAGATTCTTTACGCCAACGTGGTCGGCGTATTGCATCAAGTACCAGTCCAGTTGCTCGTCATGATTCCACTCGCGCCATTGGCCGAACTCACAGCCCATGAAAAGCAGTTTCTTGCCAGGGTGCGTCCACATGAATGAAAGGTAGGCGCGCAGGTTGGCGAATTTCTGCCAGCGGTCGCCAGGCATTTTGTCGATCAGCGAATGTTTACCGTGTACCACTTCATCGTGGGAAATAGGCAATACGAAACGCTCGGACCACGCATACACCAGGCTGAAAGTCAGGGTGCCGTGGTGGTGCCTGCGATGTAACGGATCCTTCATCATGTACTGCAGCGAATCATGCATCCAGCCCATGTTCCACTTGTAGTTGAAGCCCAGCCCACCCTGCTGGGTCGGCTCGCTGACACCCGGCCACGCGGTCGACTCTTCCGCAATCACCATGGTCCCTGGGGCTTCCAGCGCAACTACGTCGTTCAAATGACGCAGAAAGTCGATTGCCTCGAGGTTTTCGCGTCCGCCAAAGCGATTCGGCACCCATTCGCCCGCTTTACGCGAATAGTCGCGGTACAGCATTGACGCCACCGCATCCACGCGCAGACCGTCGATGTGGTAATGCTTGAGCCAGTGCAACGCCGAAGCCAGCATGAAGCCATGAACTTCGGTGCGCCCCAGGTTGTAGATCAGCGTGTCCCAGTCTTGATGGAAGCCTTCCTTGGGATCGGCGTACTCATACAGCGCGGTGCCGTCGAACTGCGCCAGCCCGTGGGTATCGGTCGGGAAATGCGCAGGCACCCAGTCAAGAATCACGCCGATTTCAGCCCGATGGCAGGCGTCGACGAACGCAGCGAAATCTTCTGGCGAACCGTAACGGGCGGTCGGTGCAAACTGGGCCAGTAACTGATAGCCCCATGAGCCCCCGAACGGGTGCTCCATGATCGGCATCAGCTCGATGTGGGTGAAGCCCAGTTCCTTGACGTAGGGAATCAGTCGGTCAGCCAGCTCGCGCCAGTTGTACTGTCGCCATTGACCGTCCTCGTGCTGCTCCATCTGCCACGAACCTGCGTGCAGTTCGTAGATCGACAGCGGTGCGGCAACGTCGTGACGCCCTGTTCGTGATTGCAGCCACTCCTGGTCGTTCCACTCGAACTTCAGCGGCGCAGAGATTTTTGACGCCGTATCGGGCGGCAGCGTGGTGGCCAGTGCCATCGGGTCGCTTTTAAGCGGCAGAATCCCGTGGGCACCGAGTATCTCGTACTTGTAGACCTCACCAGGCTGCAGACGCGGGACGAAAATCTCCCATACGCCGGTCGGGTGACGCAGGCGCATCGGGTGACGACGACCATCCCAGCTGTTGAAACTGCCGACCACCGACACTCGGCGGGCATTCGGCGCCCAGACCGCAAAACGAACCCCGTCCACGCCATTGACGTTGGTCACTTGCGCGCCAAGGCAACTGCTCAGGTCGCGGTGGTTACCTTCGGCGAATAGATAAAGGTCCATCTCGCCCAACAGCGGGCCAAAACTGTAAGGGTCCTCGGTGATTTGTTCACCGCCAGCCCATTGGACCTTCAGAAGGTAAGGCTGGGGTTGCTCGAGATGACCGACGAAAAACCCCGGCACCTCGCTCATTTCCATCTCGCCCAGCTCGCGGCCATCATCCTTGGCCAGCAGACGCACGCTCAACGCTGCGGGCAGATAGGCACGAACGTATTGCCCGCTGCCGCCATCACCGTGCGGCCCCAGGATCGAGAAAGGATCACGGTGTTCAGCGCGGATCAGCGCATCGAGGTCCACAGCAGCGGGAATCGCGCGGCGGGCTGTGCCGGTTTTGTGAGGCGCATTCATATTGGCTCTCCATCAGACGGTTGCAGCAACCCACGCAAGCCTTGCAAGGGTACGGCCAACCAGGCTGGACGATTCTCGGCTTCGTAGATCACTTCATAAGCAGCTTTTTCAAGGGTGAACAATTCCAGTGCGGCGCCCTCCCCTTTTGCATCTTTCCAGGCATGGGCCATTCCGGTTGTTGCCGAACGGTAGCCTTCGATAAAGGCTTCCCGCGCCTGCGCCAGGTAGGTCTCGGCGACACGTTTGCGAGCACCGGCGGCCTCAGGCGAGGTATCAACGCTTTGCGCGCTGCGTACCGCCATGGCGGCAGCGTAGTCAAACGAGCGTAAAACACCGCTGACATCCTTGAACGGGCTGTGCTTGGCACGGCGTTCTTCAAGTGCGCGGGCCGGTTCACCCTCGAAATCGATCAGATAGGCATCGCCCTTGACCACCAGCACCTGGCCGAGGTGCAAGTCACCATGCACGCGAATGCGCAGGCCACCTGCCGAGCGCTTGGCCAGACCTTCGACGCGCTGACGAATCTGCTTGCGCTGGGCCAGCAAATCGCTGACCAGTTGCTGATCGTCCTGCTCCAGATCGCCCTTGCGCTGCTCAAGCAGTTGCAAGGCGCGCTCAAGCTGAGCATTGACGCTGGTTCCGGAGGCCTTGCTGTCCTGACTGCTGGTGACTTCAACAGCAAAGTCTGCGTTGTCGGTAGGCGACGCCAGAATCTGGTGCATCTCACCGAGACGCTGGCCAAGGCTGCGCGAAAAGTCCGCAAGTTCCAGCAACGCATTGTAATGCTGTTCCTGACCGGACACGCCATGCGCCAACTCATCGCGTACTGCGCGTTCCAGATTGTTCTGCGTCCACTCCCAAGCGTCACCCTGATTGCTCAGGTAGCCTTGGGCAATCATCAGCAGATTAGGTTTTCCGTCTTTGCCGACACGCACCAGCGAACCCAGCAACGGCGAGATATTCTTGAAGCCGGCATTGGTCAGGAAAGCACCCATTTCCAGCTCCGGGTGCGTCCCGGCACTGACTTTACGAATCAGTTTGAGCACCAGGCTGCCACCGACGACCACCGAGCTGTTCGACTGCTCGGCAGACAGGTAGCGCACTTCCGACTCTGCGGTGAGGGCGAGCGGTGCCAGCTGCGAACTCTGCTCGAAACGCAACTCGCCGTCGGCACAGGGGATGACCGTATCCGACTGCATGCCCTGAATCACTGCACGAATGAAGGTTTCCAGAGTAAACGCATCGGTGATCAGCCCGACATCACGATTACGCCGCACTCTGGCAAGTGCCAGTTGCTGTGGCAATGCACTGCTGATGTCGTCTTCGGCGAGCAAGCCGAATGGCAGCTGATAGCGATCGGTCTGGCCATCTGCAGTCACTTCTATCTCGCTGAGCAACACCGGGTGCGCCTCATCGCCGAAACGCACTGCATACGCGATGTTGACCTGCTCTATGTCCTTGCCCTTGCCTGCGAACCAGCGGCGTTTTGGCAAATAAACAGCCAGTGAGGTTTTTTCCATGGTGCTGCGCAGCGGCTCTTCGAGCAACTCCTCAAGGCGCTTCTTGAGCACCAGGGTCGGGAAGTCCGGCATGCTCTGCGCGGGTTCAACGTGCCAACTGGGCATTTGATTCTCCGAAGCCAGTAAAAACCAGTAAAAACCATACGGCGGGAGCGTCAGCAAATAGCTTAACTGCCCGATAGGCGGAAATGCGCTGCCACCGAGCATTTCCACCGGCACTGTGCCTGCGTAAGCCGACAGCTCAAGCTCTGCAGCCTGAGCGGCGCTGGAAACGTTGGCAACACACAACACCACTTCACTGTGACCATCAGGTGCCGTGTACTCGCGGGTGTACGCAAGAATGCGGCGGTTCGACGGCGAGAGCATTTTCAGCGTGCCACGCCCGAATGCCTTCTGCTGTTTGCGCACCGCCAGCATGCGTCGATTCCAGTTCAGCAGCGAGTGCGGATCACGCTCCTGAATTTCGACGTTGACCGACTGGAAGCCGTACATCGGGTCCATGATCGGCGGCAATACCAGGCTGGCCGGGTCGGCACGCGAAAAGCCGCCGTTGCGGTCGATCGACCACTGCATCGGCGTACGCACACCATCCCGGTCACCCAGATAAATGTTATCGCCCATGCCGATCTCATCGCCGTAATACAACGTCGGCGTGCCGGGCATCGACAACAGCATACTGTTCAACAGTTCGACCCGGCGGCGATCCCGATCAACCAGTGGTGCCAGGCGTCGACGGATACCCAGGTTGATCCGCGCGCGGCGGTCAGCGGCATAGTAATTCCAGAGGTAATCACGCTCACGATCCGTCACCATTTCCAGGGTCAGTTCGTCGTGGTTACGGAGGAAAATCGCCCATTGGCAATTCTCCGGAATTTCCGGTGTCTGGCGCAGAATATCGGTGATCGGAAAACGGTCTTCCTGCGCCAGCGCCATGTACATGCGCGGCATCAGCGGAAAGTGAAACGCCATGTGACATTCGTCGCCATCCGGCCCCTTGCTGTCGCCGAAATACAGCTGGGTGTCTTCCGGCCACTGATTGGCCTCGGCCAGCAGCATGCGGTCCGGGTAGTTCGCATCGATCTCGGCGCGAATACGCTTGAGCACCTGATGGGTTTCCGGAAGGTTCTCGTTATTGGTGCCGTCGCGTTCGATCAGGTACGGGATAGCGTCCAGACGCAAGCCGTCGATGCCCAGATCAAGCCAGAAGCGCATGACTTCAAGCACTGCATCCAGTACCTGCGGGTTATCAAAGTTCAAATCCGGCTGGTGGGAGTAAAAACGGTGCCAGAAGTATTGACCGGCGACCGGGTCCCAAGTCCAGTTAGACGTTTCTGTGTCGAGAAAAATGATCCGCGTGCCGTCGTATTTCTGGTCGGTATCCGACCAGACATAGAAATCCCGTGCCTTGGAGCCGGGCTTGGCATGACGCGCTTTCTGAAACCACGGGTGCTGGTCGGACGTATGGTTGATAACCAGCTCACTGATCACCCGCAGGCCACGCTTGTGCGCCTGAGCGATGAAGCGCTTGGCATCGGCCATGGTGCCGTAATCGCTGTGCACATCGCGGTATTCGGAAATATCGTAACCATCGTCCCGGCGCGGCGACGGGTAGAACGGCAACAACCAGATGGTGTTGACCCCCAGCGCGGCAATGTAGTCGAGCTTTTCTATCAAGCCCGCGAAATCGCCGATCCCGTCGTTATTGGAATCGAAGAACGATTTCACATGAACCTGATAAATCACCGCATCCTTGTACCAGAGCGGGTCTTTGATGAATGTCGCGTCACCGGGCTTCTTGGCCATTACTGACTCCTTGGGAGTGTTATTGCGCAGCCTGGATACGCCAGATTCCAAACGGTTGTGATGGATCAAGACGCGTGTGCTGATACTTGCCGTACCAGGTCCAGCGGTGTCCAGTCATCAGGTCTTCACCCGACGTCGCCGCATCATCCGACAGGCCCATTTCCCACAGCGGCAGCTCGAAATCTGCTTCCTGTGCGTTGAAGGGGTCAAGGTTGACGGCAATCAGAATGAAGTTGCTACCATTCGCTGAACGCTTGCCGAAGTACAGAATGTTGTCATTCCACGCGTTATACAGTTTCAAGCCCAAGTGGGTTTGCAGCGCGGGGTTCTGCCTGCGAATGCGGTTAAGCTGGGCGATCTCGGCAATGATGTTGCCCGGTGCGGCATAGTCCCGAACGCGAATCTCGTACTTTTCCGAGTCCAGATACTCTTCCTTGCCGGGAATCGGTGCCGCTTCACACAACTCAAACCCCGAATACATGCCCCACAGCCCGGAGCCCATGGTGGCCAGCGCTGCACGGATCAGAAATCCAGGACGGCCGGACTCGTGCAGGAAGCGCGGGTTGATATCAGGTGTGTTGACGAAAAAGTTCGGGCGATAGCAGTCACGCCAAGGCACTTCGTTGAGCTGGGTGAAATACTCGGACAGCTCTGCCTTGGTGTTGCGCCAGGTGAAATACGTGTAACTCTGGCTGTAACCGACCTTGCCCAGCCGCGCCATCATGGCAGGCTTGGTGAACGCTTCGGCAAGGAACATGACCTCAGGGTGCTGATTGCGCACCTCGCCGATCATCCACTGCCAGAAAGGCAGCGGCTTGGTGTGCGGATTATCGACGCGGAAAATCTTCACGCCTTCATTCACCCAGCCCAGAACGATGTCACGCAATTCCAGCCACAGACCAGGAATGGCATCAGGCGCGTAGAAATCGACGTTAACGATGTCCTGATACTTCTTCGGCGGGTTTTCCGCATAACGGATCGTGCCGTCCGGACGCCATGAGAACCAGCCCGGATGCTGCTTGAGCCACGGATGGTCCTGCGAACATTGAATGGCGAAATCCAATGCGATTTCCAGCCCGTGATCGGCCGCAGCCTTCACCAGGTTACGGAAGTCTTCACGGCTGCCCAACTCCGGATGGATGGCTTCATGGCCGCCATCTTCGCTGCCGATTGCGTACGGGCTGCCCGGATCATCCGGCCCTGCGGTCAGAGAGTTGTTCGGCCCCTTGCGATGGGCACGGCCGATAGGATGAATAGGCGGGAAGTACAACACGTCGAAACCCATGTCGCGGATGATCGGCAGACGCGAATGGACATCGTTGAAGGTACCGTGGCGCGCCGGGTCGTCAGTGATCGAGCGAGGAAACAGCTCGTACCAGCTGGCAAACTGCGCCAGCTCACGCTCCACATCCAGCGGAAATTCAACGCTACGGCTCAAGAAGGCCTGATTATCGGCCAGCTTCATCAGGTTTGCGGTTTCGCTGTGCAACAGCAACGCGACCTTCTCGTCTTTATCGCCCTGCTCCAGCTGGCCTAGCAGGCCTTCAATCTGCTGGCGCTGCTCGTGCTGGCTGCGTTCAGCGGCATGCACCAGATGAATGCGCCCTTCTTCCAGTTCCAGGTCGACAGGCACGCCAGCGCCGAACTTCTTGTCCAGTTCATAACGATAGCTGCCGAACTGATCGATCCAGGCTTCAAGACGAAACACATAGCGGCTGACCGAAGTCGGGGTGAACTCACCGACCCAGCTGTCATTGCCCAGTTCGTGCATTGGCGCGCTGTGCCAAGTGTCTTCATCGGCAGCACGCCAGCGGATATTGACCGCCATCTTGTCGTGCCCGTCGGCGTAGACCTTGCTGGTAACGGTGACCGGTTGCCCGATGATCGCCTTGGCCGCAAACAGGCCACCGTCGATCACTGGCAACGTGTCTTCGATCACGATGCGGGGCAATTGCAGCGCCTGGGTCAGTGACAAGGGTTGGGTTGGGTGCGGTACATCAGTGGCCAGGGAATCCGGACCGTATGGCTGTTCACTCATCGAGCATCACTCCTCACGCCCCAGGGACGCTCCTGTGCATTCCATGCAATGGAAAAATTGACGGTATGGCAGCGGAAAATCGCAACATGCAGAAGACTCGTCGAATTCAGCTGCCTAGGTTCCGAGCGGTCAACGAAGGTAAAGTTCAAAGGTTTTGAGGTTGTCAGGCGGGCGCATTAAACATGAGCCAAACGCAGGGCAGAAGAATCGGGCAAGGGTTATCCAGTTCAAATCAATTGAATCATCAATCAGGCCGGGGGGTCGTAAAAAGGGTCAACAAGGAGGCTGCAACCATGACTCTACCCAATCCAGTAGAAGTACCTGATCCAAACATCGACGACCCTGTTCTGCCCGAGCCCGTACCCGAACAGGAGCCACCGCCCTCAACGCCGCCACCCAATCAAACGCCGATAGTCGATCCGCCCGCCAATGCGCCACCTGTAACGGTGTGACGAATCAGTAAGCGGTGTCTGAAGGCGGTTGCCGGATCATGCACGCCTTCAGCGCCCGCCCGCCAGATCGATGAACGTTCCAGTGGCATACGACGCGTTGTCCGACAGCAACCAGAGAATGGCCTCGGCCACTTCCTCCGCCGTACCGCCACGGCCCATTGGCAGTGCGCCCTCGAGTTTGCTGACGCGGAACGGATCGCCGCTCAGGGCGTGAAAGTCGGTGAAGATGAACCCTGGCCGCACCGCGTTGACGCGAATATTCTCCCCGGCCACTTCCCTGGAAAGACCGATGGTGAACGTGTCCAGCGCGCCTTTCGAAGCTGCGTAGTCCACATATTCGCCTGCCGAGCCCAGACGGGCCGCGAGCGAGGATACGTTGACGATGCTGCCACCGTGCCCGCCGTGACTCGGCAGCATGCGTAACAAGGCATGTTTGCTGCACAGCATCGGCCCGACGACGTTGGTCATCATCATTTTGAGCATGCGGAATTCGGACATGTCTTCGACTCTTGAAGCCTGAGCGAGCGTGCCTGCATTGTTGACCAGATGAGTAACGCGACCGAGTTCCGAATCGACCCTGGCGAACAGGCGCATGATCTCGTCTTCGTTGCTGACATCGGCCTGCAAGGTGATCGCCTGAGCACCCAGAGCCCTGACCTGCACTGCCGTCTTTTCGGCTGCGGCATGATCAGACAGATAATTGATACAGATCCGATAGCCTTGTACAGCGGCCAGACGCGCAGTGGCTGCGCCGATTCCGCGCGAGCCACCGGTAATAACGAGGACTTTTTCCATGATTTTTCTCAGAAGCCAGCATCAAGGCGCAGCTAACACCCGCAGGTTAGCCAAACGGTTCTGATCGTGCCAGCCTTTGCCGTCCAGCGCCATCCATGCGCTTCAGAAAGCCGGTTGCCCAACATCGGGCACGTCAACTGCCGCTTTCGCTTCGGCGGCACGGATTTCGTCGAGAAATTGCTCGGCCGGCAAAGGATAACCGAGCAGAAAGCCTTGCAGGGAGTGGCATCCCAAGTGAGTCAGGAAGCGCTTCTGAACCGCGGTTTCCACGCCTTCGGCGACAATCCGCAGGTTCAACGCCTGCCCCACCGCAACGATGGCCGACACGATGGCGGCATCGTCGGTGTCATGCTCCAGGTCACGCACGAAACCTCGATCAATCTTGATTTCATTGGCGGGCAGGCGCTTCAGGTACATCAGGCTGGAGTAACCGGTGCCAAAATCGTCAATCGATAGATCCACACCCATTTCCGACAGCCTCTGCAATACCGCCAGGCTGGCATCGGCATCATGCATGGCCGTAGTCTCGGTGATTTCCAGGGTAAGGCAGTTGGCCGGGAGCTGATGCCTGGCCAGCGTATCCGCCACCGCAGTGACCAGCCCCGCATGGCAGAACTGCAGCGCTGACAGGTTTACCGCAATGCGCCAGTGCGCGTAGCCCTGGGTGTACCACTCACGCATCTGTCGGCAAGCCTCGTCCAGTACCCACTCGCCGATCTGAACGATCAGGCCGGTTTTCTCTGCCATGGCGATGAACTGGTCGGGGCCCATTACGCCTTGTTCCGGATGGTTCCAGCGCAATAGCGCTTCTGCGCCAAGGGGCAGTCCGGTCAAGGCGTCGAACTTGGGCTGGTAATAGATACAGAACTGCCTGTGTTTGATCGCCTTGCGCAAGTCCTGAGACATCTGCAACTGATTGCGTGCGTTGCTGTTCATCGATGCATCGAAAAAGCTGTAGCCGTTCTTGCCGGCCGCTTTGGTGTGATACATGGCGGCATCGGCGTTGATCAGAAGTTCGTGCTGGGTATTGCCATTGCCGGGGTACATGCAGATGCCGATACTCAGCGAAATCTGCAATTGATGCTCGCCGATGGTAAACGGATTGCCTATTTCATTGACCTGGCGTGTTGCGACAGCCAACGCATCCTGCGGGTCATGCAGCTCGACTAGCAGCACGAATTCATCCCCCCCGATCCTTGCCAGGGTGTCGTGCCGGTGCAGGTTGTGACGAAGACGCAGAGCGACCTGCCGCAACAGCAAGTCCCCGGTATGGTGGCCGAACGCATCATTCACCGGTTTGAAACCATCAAGGTCCATGAACATCAACGCAAAGCAACCGCCGCTCTCGCTGACTTTCTTCATCGCCTGCTCGATGCGATCCGTCAACAACACACGGTTCGGCAGCCCGGTGAGGTTGTCATGCAGAGCCAGGTGAGTAAGCTCCTGATTGGCTTCAGTCAGGGAATTGGCCAGGACAGCGGTACGTGTCTCGAGGTGGGAGTCGAGAATACAACTGAGCAGCGCGATCCCCAGTATCGAAAGACTGGCGACCAGAACAATTCGGTCCAGTCCATTGCTGCTCAACCCCTCGGGCAACGCACCACAAAAGCTGCCATCGGCAAAGGTGGCCGCCGCCATCCCGGTGTAATGCATACCGATAATGGCCGTACCCAGCAGAATTGCCGCTACCGCGCGCATCAGGTATACCCTGGGCCGTTGCTGGCGAAGACGAAACGCTATCCATAACGCCGCCGCAGAGGCAGCAATGCTGATAGCCAGGGAAAGCGCGAACAACCAGGGCGTGTATTCGATGCCGGGTTGCATGCGCATTGCCGCCATGCCGGTGTAATGCATGGCGCTGATGCCAAGCCCCAGCAACAATCCACCCAGGCCAATCTGTGCGGCGGATAACAGCGGCCGGGCGGCCAGCCACAGCGCGAAACCGGAAGACAGTATTGCAATCAGCAAGGACAACAGCGCCAGCGGCACATCATAGCCAACGTCGATAGGCAGGACGAATGCCAGCATACCGATGAAGTGCGTCGACCAACTGCCAACGCCCATTGCGAATGCGCCGCCCGCAATCCATACATAAACGGCGCGGCCCCTGGCCGAAATAATACGGCCAACCAGATCGAGAGCAGTGTACGCAGCAACAATTGCGACGAGAACGGAGACCACGACGAGCGACGGGGTATAGCTGCCAATCAACATAAACGCACCTGGAGCCCAATGAGCGCGTCCATGCCGATACTGCGGGGGATGATTGTACGCAATCGCTGCCAAATGTCGCGGTATCTGGTCGAAAAGATGGCAACTAGCTATTAATTTTTCATTTATCACGAACAGTTCAAGAAAAACCGCCTTTGCCCCGTGAAGCACTTACTCCCTGAGGGTCAAACCCGTTTCAGCATTCCAGCCGCCACCCAATGCGGCAATCAGCTGGACGCTGGCAATCAAGCGACTTTGCAGGACGTTCAGCACGCTGCGTTCATTGCTCAAAGCAGTGGCCTGTACGTTGACGACGTCAAGATAGCCGATCAGCCCGGCCTTGTACTGGTTGTTGGTCAGGCGCAGCGAGTCACGCGCCGACACCAGCGCTTCCTGGCGCACGGCGGCCTCCTGCTCATAGACCTTGAGCTGAACCAGGTAATTTTCGACTTCCTGAAAACCATTCAAGACGGTCTGCCGGTACTGGGCGACGGTCTGGTCATACACGGCCTCGGTACGATCGACCTCCGCCGTCCGCCTGCCACCGTCGAACAACGTCAGCGCCAGCTGCGGCCCTACCGACCAGAAGCGGTTGGGCAGGCTGATCCAGTTGGCGAACGTACTGCTACTGTAACCGCCGCTCATGCTCAGCGTGAAGTCTGGGTAGTAAGCGGCCTTTGCGACGCCGATGTTGGCATTGGCGCCCATCACCGAGCGTTCGGCTGCGGCGATGTCCGGTCGGCGTTCAAGCAACTGGGACGGCAGCCCTGGCGGGATCTGCGGCAATTGCGGAATCGAAGTGCTGGCCGGCAGATTGAAGTCTGCGGGCGCCATGCCCATCAGCACGGCAATGGCATTCTCGAATTGCGCACGCTGCCAGGCCAGATCGATCAGGTCGGCCTGAGTGCTTTTCAACTGTGTCTGCGCCTGGGCGACAGCGTCACTTCCTGAAATACCGGCACGGTATTGATTCTGGGTGAGGGTCAGAGAGCGCTGATAGGTGTCCACAGTGGATTCCAGCAGGCGTTTCTGTTCGTCAATGACCCGCAATTGCAGATAATTCTGCACCAGCTCCGATTGCAGGCTAAGGCGCATCGCTGCCAGGTCCGCAAGACTTGCCTGCGCACTGGCGGTGTCAGCCTCCAGCCCGCGACGCAATTTGCCCCATACATCGGCTTCCCAACTGACGCCCAGCTGCGCGTTGTAACTGTTGCGAATTCCCGAGGCGCTGGTATTCGTACCGGTATTCGATGTACCTGTGCCCTGCCCCGAGCGGGTCTTGCCGGTGGTCAGGTCCAGTGTCGGCAGAAATGCGCCTCTGGAGCTGCGCACCAGTGCTTGTGCCTGCCGGTACTGCGCATCGTACTGGGCGACGGTCTGGTTGGAGGTATTGAGCCGTTCGACCAGCGCATTCAGTTGCGGATCCCTGTACACCTCCCACCACGCACCTTTGGCCATCGCATCACTGGGTGTAGCTGCACGCCAGCCTTCAGCGGCCTTGAACTGCGCAGGCGCGGCCATCGACGGTTTCTGGTAATCCGGACCGACAGCGCAAGCGCTGAGCAGCACAACGCAGAGCCCCAGCGCGAGTGGACGAATCAGCCCTGTCGGGCGGGATATAAAGGCCAGGCGTTCGGTCATAGCGGGGTTTCCAGAGCAGCATCGGTACGCACGCCACGCCATTTATTGTAACGATGGCGCAGACGGTCGAGATAAAGGTAAACCACCGGGGTGGTGTAGAGGGTCAGGATCTGGCTGAAGATCAGCCCACCAATAATGGTCAGGCCCAGCGGCTTGCGCATTTCAGCGCCCTCCGCGGTACTCAGCAGCAACGGCAATGCACCCAGAATGGCGGCCATCGTGGTCATCAGAATGGGGCGCAGGCGTTGCAGGCATGCACTGCGTATCGAATCTTGCGGCGTCATTCCCTGATCACGTTCAAGGTGCAGGGCCAGGTCGATCATCATGATTGCGTTCTTCTTCACCACGCCAATCAGCAGGAACAGCCCCAACAGGGAGATCAGGCTGAATTCGCTGCCCAGCACGTAGATCGTCAGCAATGCGCCCACACCGGCCGATGGCAGCGTCGAGAGGATCGTCAATGGATGGATGTAGCTTTCATAAAGAATCCCCAGCACCAGATACACCGCCAGCAACGCACCGAGAATCATCCAGGGCTGGCTTTTCTGGGTCGAGGCGAAGGCGTTGGCGGTCCCGGCCATCTTGGAAATGATGTCGGACGGCAGCCCGATGGCGGCAATTGCGCGCTCGATAGCCACCGTTGCCTTGTCGAGGCTGGCGCCTTCGGCCAGATCAAAGGAAATGTTTTCAGCAGCGAACTGACCGTCATGCGAAACCCGATCGTTCGCCAGACTGCGCTCGTAATGAGCAATGCTCGACAGCGGCACGCGCTGCCCGTCGGCAGTAATCACCTGAACCTGCTCCAGCGTCACCGGGTCCTGAGCGTATTTGGGGTTGACCTCCATGACCACCTTGTACTGGTTGAGGCTGTCATAAATCGTCGACACCTGACGCTGGCTGTAGGCGTTGTTGAGGACCGCCGTGACCATGTTCATATCGATGCCCAGCCGTTTGGCCGTATCACGATTGACCACCAGGGTCACTTGCTGCGCCCCGCGCCCTTCCCTGGCGTCAATGGCCGTCAGCTCCGGAATCGATTTGAGCGCCGCAACGATCTTCGGATACCACAGCCGCAGGCTGCTCAGGTCTGCACTTTGCACAATGTACTGATACTGCGAACTGGTCTGCTCGCGACCACCACCCAGTTGCAGGTCCTGATCAGGCGCCAGGAACAGCCTGCCGCCGGGCACATGCGGCATATTCTTGCGCAGGCGCTCGACCACTTTTTCGGCAGACAGCTTGCGCTCGGTAATCGGCTTGAGGCGTACGATCATGAAGGCGTTATTGGTGCCACCGCTGCCGCCGATAAAACCGGCAACGCTCTCCACCGCCGGGTCTGCCAGAATCGAACGGCGGAAGATTTCCATTTTCGGCTGCATGACCGAGAACGAAAGACCGTCGTCACCGCGTACAAACCCCATCAGTTGCCCGGTGTCCTGCTGTGGTAGAAAAGTCTTGGGCACCACCACATACAGCGCGACATTCACCACAACGGTAATCAGCAGGCTGAGCAGTGTCAGCCTGCGATGCCGCATGACCCAGCCGAGCGAGCGGTCATAGCCGGCGACCATGCGGTCGTTGACCCGCTCGCTCCAGCGCTGAAAGGCATTGTCCTTGCCAGGCTCGTGGGGTTTCAGCCAGCGCGCGCACAACATCGGCGTCAGGCTCAGGGACACGATCAGCGAGACGACGATTGCCACCGACAAGGTAATGGAAAACTCGCGAAACAGACTTTCGACCAGCCCGCCCATGAACAGAATGGAAATGAACACCGCCACCAGCGAGACGTTCATCGACAGCAAGGTGAAACCCACCTCTTTGGCACCCAGAAATGCCGCCTTCATCGGGTCGAGACCGTTGTGAATGTGCCGGGAAATGTTTTCCAGCACCACGATTGCATCGTCCACTACCAGCCCGGTGGCGAGGATCAAGGCCATCAACGACAGATTGTTCAGGGAAAAACCTAACAGGTGCATGATCGCAAAGGTGCCCACCAGCGATACCGGAACCGCCAGAGTGGGGATCAGCGATGCGCGAAAGCTGCCGAGAAACAGAAACACCACCATCACTACCAGAACCACGGCAATCAGCAGGGTCATCTCTGCCTCGTGCAGCGTCGCCTTGATCACCGGCGAGCGGTCCATCGCGACATTGAGGCTTACGCTGGCGGGCAGCACAGCCCGCAGGGCTGGCAATTGCGCCTTGATCTGCGCCACGGTTTCAATGATGTTGGCGCCCGCCTGCCGGTTGACGACCAGTAACACCGCCCGGTCATTGTTATAAAACCCGCTGTTGTAGCGATCCTCCACGGCATCGCTGACCTTCGCGACGTCCTTGAGGCGCAAGGTCGCCCCGTCCTTGTAGCGAATGATCAGCGGCGCATAGTCCTTGGCGGTTTCCAGCTGGTCGTTGGCCTGCACTTGCCAGTTATGCAGGTCATCCTCCACAAAACCCTTGGGCCGCCGTACGTTCGCACCGGTTATCGCGGTACGCACGTCGTCAAGCGATACGCCGTACTGGGAGAGCATCTGTGGCTCCAGCTCGATACGCACCGCTGGCAGAGAGCTGCCGCCGATCTGTACTTCGCCGACCCCCGAAACCTGCGACAGGCTCTGTGACAGGATGGTGGATGCCAGGTCGTAGAGCTGACCTTTCTCCAGCACCGTCGACGTCATCGACAACACCATGATCGGCGCCTGGGACGGATTGACCTTCTTGTAGGTCGGCATGCTGCGCATACCGCTGGGCAGCAGGTTGCGCGAAGCATTGATTGCCGCCTGCACTTCCCGCGCCGCGCCATTGATGTCGCGATTGAGATCGAACTGCAGAATGATCCGTGTCGTGCCCTGACTTGAATTGCTGGTCATGGTATTGACCCCGGCAATACTGCCCAGCGAACGCTCCAGCGGAGTGGCCACAGTGGAGGCCATCACCTCGGGGCTGGCACCCGCCAGACTGGCTGACACCACAATTACCGGGAAGTCCATGTTCGGCAATGGCGCGACCGGCAGCAAGCGGAAGCTGACCGCGCCCAGCAGCATGATCGCCAGGCTTAGCAATACGGTCGCGACCGGGCGACGGATAAACGGCGCTGACAGGTTCATGCGTCAGCCCGTTCCAGTCGGTCCGGGTCGGCAGGCCTGCGACTCCAGCGACGGCCAAGACGGTCGAAATACAGGTAGATGACCGGCGTGGTAAACAGCGTGAGTACCTGGCTGACCAGCAGACCACCGACCATCACCAGCCCCAGCGGTTGGCGCAACTCTGCGCCTGAGCCGCTGGCGAGCATCAGCGGAATGGCGCCGAACAATGCCGCCAGGGTGGTCATGAGAATCGGCCGGAAACGCAGCAGCGCCGCTTCGTAGATCGCCGTTTCCGGAGCAACACCCCGGTTGCGCTCCGCGTCGAGCGCGAAGTCGATCATCATGATCGCGTTCTTCTTGACGATGCCGATCAGCAAAATGATACCGATGATCGCGATCATCCCCAGGTCATTGCCGCTGATCAGCAAGGCCAGCAAGGCGCCCACTGCTGCCGACGGCAGTGTCGAGAGGATGGTGATCGGGTGGATATAACTCTCGTAGAGCACGCCCAGCACGATGTACATGGTCACTACAGCCGCCAGAATCAGCAGCAACGTGCTCGACAACGATGCCTGAAATGCCTCGGCAGCGCCCTGAAACTGGGTCTGCACACCAATCGGCATGCCGATGTCCTGCTCAACCTGCTCGATGACCTGCACCGCCTTGCCCAATGCGACGCCGGGCGCAAGATTGAACGACATCATCACTGCCGGAAACTGCCCGAGGTGAGCGATGGCCAACTGTGCCTGACGCTGCTCGACGCGTGCCAGGCTCGACAGTTTTACCTGTGCGCCATCGGTGGTCTTGACGTGGATCTGCTCAAGTGCGGCTGGGCCGAGCTCACTGCCCGACGCGGCTTGCAGCACCACGCGGTACTGGCTGGCCTGGGTATAGATGGTGGAAATCTGTCGCTGACCGAATGCGTCGTACAGCGCATCGGTAATATTCGCAACGGTGACCCCTACCCGACTGGCCGCATCACGATCGATGTTCAGATACACCTGCAGGCCCTTGTCCTGCAGGTCGCTGGCCACATCCGTCAACTCGGACCGTTTGCCGAGCGCCTTTACCAGCCTTTCGCTCCACAGCGTCAGCAGCTCGGCGTCGGGCGATGACATGCTGAACTGGTACTGAGTACGACTGACCCGGTCTTCAATGGTCAGGTCCTGCACCGGCTGCATGAACAGACGGATGTCCGAAAGCTTGTCTACCTCCGGCTGCAGGCGCTGGATCACCTCGGATGCGGTGAGGTCACGCTCTGCGTGGGGCTTGAGGTTGATCAGCAGACGCCCGCTGTTGAGCGTTGCGTTATCACCGTCAACACCAATGTAGGAAGACAGACTGACCACCGCAGGGTCCTTGAGAATGATGTCAGCCAGCGCCTGCTGACGCTGGCTCATGGCAGCAAAGGAGACCGACTGTGGCGCTTCCGAAATACCCTGGATCACGCCGGTGTCCTGCACCGGAAAAAAGCCCTTGGGCACAACGATGTACAGCAGCACAGTCAGTGCCAGAGTGACCAATGCCGCCAACAGGGTCAGTGGCTGATGCCTGAGCACCCAGCGCAACCCGCCCGCGTAGATATTGATCAGCCAGTCGATCCAGGCACCGCTGGCGCGATAGAAACGGCTCTGCTCTTCTTCCTTTGGCTCGCGCTTGAGCAGCCGCGCGCACATCATGGGCGTCAGGGTCAGCGATACCACCAGCGATATCAGGATGGCGACCGCCAGGGTGATCGCGAACTCGCGGAACAGTCGCCCGACCACGTCAGCCATGAACAACAGCGGGATCAGGACTGCAATCAGCGACAGGGTCAGGGAAATCAGGGTGAAACCGATCTGCTTCGCGCCCTTCAGGGCGGCCTGCAGAGGTGTTTCGCCCTCCTCGATATGCCGGGAGATGTTTTCCAGCATCACGATGGCGTCATCGACAACGAAACCGGTCGCGATGGTCATGGCCATCAGTGTCAGGTTGTTGACCGAGAAGCCCGCCAGGTACATGACGCCGAAGGTGCCTACCAGTGACAGCGGAACGGCGATGGAGGGAATGATCGTCGCGCTGAAGCGACGCAGGAACAGGAACGTGACCAGGACCACCAGAATGATCGCGATCAGCAACTCGTGCTGAACATCGGTTACCGACGCGCGAATCGTCTGTGTGCGGTCCGTCAGGACCACGACGTCGAGGCCGGCCGGAAGGTTCTCGGTGATTGACGGCAGCAGTGTCTTGATCCGGTCGACAACCTCGATCACGTTGGCGCCCGGCTGGCGCTGAATGTTCAGCAGCACTGCCTGACTCCGATTGGCCCAGGCCGCCAGACGTTCGTTTTCGGCACCATCGACGATTTCGGCCACATCCTTCAGGCGCAGGGGGGCGCCATCCTTATAGGCCAGAATCAGGTTGGCGTACTCCTCGGGAGACTTCAGCTGATCGTTGGCATCGAGCATCGAAACCCGGGTCGGCCCATCGAAATTGCCCTTGGGCTGGTTGACGTTGGACGCGCCGATCAGGGTCCGCACATCAGACAGGTTCAGGCTGTTGGCGGCCAGCGCCTCCGGGTTGACCTTGATCCGCACAGCCTGACGCTGCCCGCCGGCAATGCTGACCATGCCGACGCCGCTGATCTGCGAGATTTTCTGCGCCATGCGTGTATCAACCAGATCATTGAGCTTGGGCAGCAGCATGGTTTTCGAGGTAATCGCCAGGGTCAGAACCGGCGTGTCTGCCGGGTTGACCTTGTTATAGACCGGCGGTGCCGGAAGATCGGTAGGCAGAAGGTTGGTGGCCGCGTTGATCGCCGCCTGCACCTGCTGCTCAGCCACATCCATGTTGATTTCGAGGCTGAAACGCAAGGTAATGACCGACGCGCCGCCCGAGCTGGTCGAGGCCATCTGGGTCAAACCAGGCATCTGCCCGAATTGACGCTCAAGAGGCGCAGTGACGGAGCTGGTCATGACCTGCGGGCTGGCACCGGGATACAGCGTCATCACACGAATGGTCGGATAGTCGACCTGAGGCAGCGCCGACACCGGCAGCAAGGTGTAGGCGATCAGACCCGCCAGGACGATTGCCAGCATACTCAGCGTGGTGGCAACCGGACGCAGGATGAACAGGCGCGACATGTTCATACGTTTGGTTTTTCCACCTTGCCGAGTGCTGCCGACTTGTCTGTCTTGCTGTCAGGCTTGCCCTGCAGCTTCTGAACCGGACCCGCCGGTACATCCTTGCTGTCGTTGACGACCTCGACTTCAGCGCCGTCGCGCAGACGGTCGGTGCCTTCGAGCACGACCCGTTCTCCGGCTGCCAGACCTTCGGTGATCACCGTCGATGTCTCGTCGCTCGGGCCGGTCTTCAACAGTTTGAGTTTGACCTTCTTGTCACCGTCCAGGACATAGACAAAGGTCCCGTCGGTGCCGAACTGCACGGCAGCCGTTGGCACCAGTGTCACCTGTTTCAACGTATCGGCGCGCAGACGCACATTGACGAACTGGTTGGGGAACAGGATCTCGTCACCGTTATCGAAACGGGCCTTGAACTTCAGTGTGCCGGTCGTCACATCGATCTGGTTATCGAGGCTGGCGAGTACACCGGAAGCCTGCATTTTCGTATCGCCACGGTCCCAGGCTTCGACGGGCAGCTTGTCGCCGGTGCGGTAGCGGGAAATGACTTTCGACAGGTCCTTTTCCGGGAGCGTGAAGGCGACCGAAATGGGCTGGGTCTGGGTAATCACCACCAGCGCAGTGGTGTCGTTGGCGGCAACCAGGTTGCCGACATCCAGCTGTTTGAGGCCGACACGACCGGCAATCGGCGCACGAATGCGTGTGAAGTCCAGACTCAGCTTCGCGTCAGCCACGGCCGCCTGATTGGTCTTGATCGTGCCTTTGTACTGATTGACCAGCGACTCGGCAGTGTCGAGGGTCTGTTTGGCAATGCTGTCCTCGGCAAAAAGCCCACGGTAACGCTGTACGTCGAGCTGAGCATTCTTGAGCAGCGCCTGATTGGTGGCCAGCGTACCTTCGGCCTGCTGTAATGCCACCTGATAGCTGCGCGGATCGATTTCCGCCAGCAGGTCACCCGCCTTGACCATCTGCCCTTCCTGGAAATAAAGCTTGACCAGCTCTCCCGCCACCCGGCTGCGCACATTGATGGTATTCATCGCCGTTACCGTGCCAAGCGCCTTGTAGTAGATAGGGAAATCGCCTTCGGTTGCCGGGGCGACCCGCACCGGGACAGCGACAGCCGATGCACCGAAGCCAGGCCGCGCCATGCCACCTGCACCATGCTTCTTGCTCTCGGCCCCTTTGCCGGGAGTGGAGGCAGGCCAGAGCCACCAGCACAGGGCAACAATGACCAACAGGATCAACAAACTGATCAACCAGCGACGGGATTTACGAGAGCCAGACGATTGCATGAATAAATCAACCATTACAGGTGGGGGCTTCTTCAGAAGGCTGAACAATAAGCACAGATGCGTTACAAGCAAAGCGCCTTTACCAAGCGCTTACTTTCGATAAACGTATGAAGCACAAACAAAAAAACGGCCTGAGCGGATTCAGGCCGTCGAAGTGTTGCGGAAAGTTACTTAAGCACAGCCAATGCAGCGTCGTAGTCGGGTTCGTTAGCGATCTCTGTTACCAGTTCGCTGTGCAGCACTTTGTCGTTTTCGTCCAGAACAACCACCGCACGAGCGGTCAGACCTTTCAGTGGACCGTCTGCAATTGCAACGCCGTAATGCTCGCTGAAATCGGCAGCGCGGAAAGAAGACAGGTTCTTGACGTTTTCCAGACCTTCGGAGCCGCAGAAGCGGGACTGGGCAAACGGCAGGTCAGCAGAGATACACAGAACAACGGCATTGCTCAGCTCGTTTGCCTGGGCGTTGAATTTGCGTACCGACGTTGCACAGGTCGGTGTATCGACGCTCGGAAAAATGTTCAGCACCTTGCGCTTGCCAGCGAAGTCAGCCAGGGTCTTGTCGGCAAGACCTTCACCCACCAGCGTGAAGGCAGGTGCCTTGCTGCCGACTTCAGGCAGCTTGCCATTGACTTGAACAGGGCCGCCTTTGAGGGTTACTTGAGCCATGAAACACATTCCTTTTTTGAGATGAATAAAAGAACCGGAAGTTAAACACGAAAGTGTGCCGTGTCCTATATAGGATAATTCCGAATTTTCTCAGGAAACCAGTCTGTCCCTGATATCTGGGTGGGCACATAATTCCACCAGCCAATCGACGAATACCCTGATCCGTCGTGACAACTGACGATGAGGTGGGTAAAGCACCGTCAACGCCAGCGGCGGCGGACGATGCAACCGCAGCACCTCGACCAATATGCCGCTGCGCAACTGTGCGGCGACATGGTAACGCGGTACCTGTATCAGGCCGAAACCAGCCTCGCAAGCCGCTACATAACCGTCGGCACTGTTGACCGAAATAGAACAGGCCAACGCTTGATCGACCTCCACGCCATCGGCCATGAACTCCAGACCATAGCGTTTGCCGGTGCTGGTCGAGAAATATTCGATTACCTGATGTTGCGCGAGGTCCGGCAGGTTCAGCGGCGTACCGTATCGCTGCAGGTACTCGCGACTGGCGCAAGTGATCTGGGTCAGGCTGCCCAGCGGCCTTGCGACCAGCGTTTCGTCCAGTGCTGCTCCGGCGCGCAAGACACAGTCCACGCCCTCGCGGATCAGGTCGACCGGTCTGTCGCTCATGCCGATTTCCAGTCGGATCTGCGGGTAGCGCCGGGCAAATTCAGGCAACGCGGGTATCACGACCATGCGCCCCAGGCTCACCGGCAGGTCGACACGCAGCAGCCCCTTGGGCTCGGCACCCGCCGCTGAGAAGGACGCTTCGGCGTCGTCCAGATCGGCCAGCAGGCTTACGCAGCGCTGGTAATAGGCCTTGCCGTCAGGCGTGGTGCTGACCTGACGCGTAGTGCGTTGCAAGAGCTGCACACCCAGGTGAGCTTCCAGTTGTTTGATCAGAATCGTCACGGATGCACGGGGCATGTGCAGGCTCTCGGCCGCCCTGGCGAAACCGCCCAGCTCGACGATACGGGTGAATACGCGCATGGCGTTGAATCGATCCATGATTACCGGCAGCCTGAATAGAGAGAGCGTGTGATGGGTCACACTGTTTTAACAGGGTAAACCGGTTGAACGCAGGCCAGTGCCATTACAGCCGCTGGCCAGTATTCAGAAGTCTCTTTTATAGAAAATATCCAGCGAACTGGCAACACCGCTTGCAGCCTCAAGGTACACGCGCTTGCTGAGCAGATAGCGCAACGCAATGGTATTGGCCGGTTCAAACACGCCGACGCCATAACGCAGGCTGAGCTTCTCGGTGATCTTGCCGCTGGCAACCACATTGGTCTTGTCACCGGTTCCCGAGGTGTCCAGTTCGAAGTCCTTGATACCCAGATTGTCCGCGAGCTTGCCGGTGGTCGACGAGCTCCCGGCAACGCCTAGCGCCAGTGCAGCCTGAGCGACCATGTTGTTGTCTTCGCCCGAGGTACTCAGCGGTCTGCCCATGACCAGATAGGAGAGCGCCTGCTCCTGGCTCATCGCGGGTTCGGAAAACACTTCAGTGGTGGGTTGCTCGGCACTGCCGGTCAGACGAATGCCTGCTATCACATCATCTGTCTGGCGAATGGCCTCGATATCCAGATAGGGCTGGTCCACAGGGCCTGCAAACAGCAGGCGCGCCTTGCGGATGGTCAGCCGCTGCCCGTAGGCACGGTAACGGCCGTCGTTCAGGTTCAGCTCACCACGGGTGTCCAGGTTGTCGCCAATGTGCACCCTTCCGACCAGATTGGCAGTAAGCCCAAAACCGCTGAAGGCGAGCTTTTCCTGACCAACCTCCACATCGATATCCATGGCCACTGCCAGCGGTGGCGCGCCCTCCTCGGTCTGCTGCCCGACGATCACCGTATCGCCCGACAGCTTGACCGTGGACGGCGGCAGCTCACGCACGGTGATCGTCCCCTTGGGCACCAGCACCTTGCCGGAAATGGCCAGCCGCTCACCCTGCATGGAAATTTTCAGGTCAGGCGCTACCTCAACTTCCACGTAGGGCTCGACATTGATCGGCAGACGCGCGCCCTTGAGGCTCACATCAACGTTCAGATTCTGCCCCCAGGCCACCTGACCGCCTATGCTCCCCTGCCCGGTGCTGCCACTTTTCCAGCCACCGGTGAGCTGTACGCTCTCCCCGGCAATCAACGCCTGCACCTTGAGGTCATGCAGTTCCATCGGCAACTCGGCACCCGCCACTTCACCGCCTTCAAGTGTCACGCTGCCGTTGACCAGAGGTGCCAGCAAGCTGCCTGACAATCGACCATTGCCGTTCAGGCGGCCATTGAGTTTCTGCACCATTGGCGCAAAGGGTCGTGCTACCGAGATGTCCAGCCCGGAGAGACCGAAATCGCCTGACAGAGGCTTGTCTTTGGCCAGCGGATCGATCTGCGCATTGACCAGCAACCGGCCCAGCTTGCCGCCTTCGAAATCCAGCCGCGTATCGATACGTCTGGGTGCCAGTGTGGTGTCGAGTTTGAGTGTCTGATACGGGAAGTCCAGCCACTGGTCATTGCTGCGCACCCGCAATGTGCCGCCTCCGGCATCAATCGTAACCTTGCCGGTGGGGCCTGCTGCCGGAAGATCAAGCTGAACGTCGGCATTCAGCGCGCCCTTCCAGGCAAAATCCTTTGGCATCCATTGCGCCAGGCTGTCGAGCGGGAAATTCTTCAGCTGATAGCGCAAACGTGGCTCCGGCATCATTCGTTGATCGCCACCGCACAGGCTGGAGGCACCGGACAGCCAGCAATGCGCACCGAAGTTCAGCCGACCGTTGGCCAGACGCTCGATCTTCGCCGGTTGCTGCAAACGCCAGTTCTGTCCGCCGCTCTGTACCGTGCCGCTGGCCAGCCGACCGCGCCAGTCGCCCTTGTCCAGGCCGCCGTCCAGTGCGATAGCAAGCTTGAGCAACGGCCCTTGCAGGTCCAGCTTCAATTGTTGCGCCTTGAGCGTACCCTGACCGTCCACCAGCAACGTCCCCAGCCCGGTGTCGCCGGCCTGAATGCCAACGCCCTTGAGGTTGATGGTCGCGCGCTGCGACTGATCCAGACGGGCATTGAGTGTCAGGTTTTGCAGGCGATTGTCCTGCAAAGCGAGCTGACTGCCCTGCAACGCCAGTTGCCCTTGCGGTGCCTGAAGTGTTCCCGTCAGGTCGAGCCTGCCTTTGGCCTGCCCCTGCAAGCGCGGCCACAATTGAGCCAGACGCGGCAGGTCAAGGTCCAGCTGCCCTTTGAGACGTTCCTGCAAACTGCCATTACCCTGAACCCGGTTGTCACCCAATCGAATGTTCAGGTTGCTGACATTCCACTGCTGATCACGACCGTCAGCCTTGGCTTGCAGCAGCGCGGGCTGGCCACGCAGACGTCCCTTGAGGTCCAGGTCGGCGGTAAGTTCGAGCTGCTCGTTGACCAATTGACCTTTGCTGCGCAATGGCCCTGCCAGCGTGCCGGGCAGTTCGGCAACCCAGAATGAAGGGTCCAGCGCGCTCAGGTCCAGTGCAGTGTCCCAGCCAACGCCATTGGCAAATTGCAGGTTCAGGAAACCGCTGGCCTTGCCCTGCCCTGCGACCAGCTCCAGTTGCGGCAGATGGACTTCCTGCAAATTGCCACTGAAGGGACTGATCAGCGTGAACGCGCCAGCAGGTCCTTTGAGGCTGGCGTTGAAATTGCCAAGATAATTGCCGTCGGTGTAGGAAATCTCACCTTTGAAGGCGTGCAACGATACTTGCGGTTCGGACTCCAGCGGATACAGACGCTGCCAGGGGAAATCCAGCCAGTCGATGCTCGCATCAGCCGAGAAACCATTCTGCCAGTTCAACGTGCCGTTGATGGCCAGACGCTGTTGATCGTTGGCGGCCAGATCAAGCGCTGCAATGGTTGCCCCGTTGGCATCCGCACGCCCCTGCAACGACAACGCCACAGGGCCTTTTTCTGCGGGCAGGCTGGCAGTGCCGTTGATCTGGTAACCCGAGTCGAGATCGCCTTCGGCCGTCAACAGCAGCTGGTCGAGTTGCAGGGTATCGGGCAATGCTGCGCTGGGTTTGAAATGTTCTGCAGTCAGTTTCAATCGTGCTGGCACATGCTCAGCCAAAGGTTGCAGCTCACCGGTCAGTTGCCCTGGTAGATAGCCGCTGCTGTCAGCCTTGAGTTGCAGGGTCTTGAGCACGTCACCTTGAATATCCAGCGCCAGCGTCCAGGGCTTACCGTCCTGTGGCGGCAGTTGCAGTTGGCCTTTTACGCTCAATGGCCAGTCGCCCTCGGGCTTCAGCAGACCATTGAGGTCCAGCACCAGCGCATCACGTTGCAGGTGCGCGCTGTCGATTTGCAAGCCTTCGGCGGTCCAGTGCGCCGCCAGCTTGAGGTCGCGCAACTGTTCGACGCCATCCAGTTGCAGGCTGCCCAGCTGTATATCACCCAGTTGCAGGGCAAGCGGCAACTTGACGGCTGGCAGGCTTAAAGGTTCTTCGTTGCTCGGCGCACCGCTCGGAGGAAAACGCAGCAGTACCTGCCCCGCGTGCAGGCGATCAATGCATAAGGTCATCTTCAGCAGGCAGGCGGGCGTCCAGGCGAAGTCGACAGAGTGCACCTCGACACGGTCTGCGCCTTGCTGCCACACCAGGCGCTCGGCACTCCACTGCCCGCCCAGGCGGCCCTGAAAGTTTTCCAGTTGCACGCCGGGCACGCGGGCCAGCGCCCATTGGCTGCCTGCCTGGGTCCCAAGCAGTACACCGACGCTGACGATCACCAGCAGCAATAACGCGATCACGCTCAGTCCGGCAATCGTTGCACCACGCTTGATGTTCATCCTGTTCAAAGTTCCGGCCCCATCGAGAAGTGCAGGCGGATGCCACCCTCGTCATCCAGCGCGTGCGCCAGGTCGAGACGCAACGGACCCACCGGAGATACCCAGCGCACCCCGAAACCGACGCCGGTTTTCAGGTCTGGCTTGTCCAGACTGTTGAATGAGTTTCCCTGATCGATGAAGGTCGCGAGCCGCCATTTATCCGCAATCGAGTACTGATACTCGACGCTCCCGGCAAACATGTAACGCCCACCAATGCGGTCGCCGTCAGAGTTGGTCGGTGACAGTTTCTGGTAGTCATAACCCCGTACGCTTTGATCGCCACCGGCAAAAAAACGCAGCGACGGCGGTATCGAGGTGTAACCGTCAGTAAGGTTGCCACCCAGCTGCACGCGGCCGAGAAAGCGATGATTCTGCGCGACTGTCGTCAGCCCTTTGAGCAGCACATTGGCATGCACCAGATTGGCATCCGACAACATGCCCTCCTTGGCCACCTGGGTGTCGAATTGCAAACGGTAGCCCTGGTGGGGGTCGATGCTGTTATCGCTGCGCAGGTACGAATAACTGATACCGGGCATCAACAGCGTGCTCAGGCCCGAATCGTCGCCCAGCCGGTATTCTTCACGCTGCCATTTCAGCGAGATGACCCGCTCCCAGCCGCTGGGCAGTTTGCTATGCCATTCAGGCCCGGCAGTCAGCAGCTTGCTGAGGCTGTCGGTTCCAGCAATCTCTTCGTATTGATAGCCACCGGCATAACGCAGTTTATCGGTCAACGGCGGATCGAGCGGCACGTCGTACCACAGGCCGACATTCTGCCGAGGCGCGGATATTTCCGATTCGAACCCGTAGCTGTGGCCCTGTGGATTGGCCCAGTGCCGGGTCCAGTTGGCTTTGCCACGCGGGCCGACATCGGTCGAGTAGCCCAGGCCAAGGCCCATGGTGCGGGGCTTGCGGGTTTCAAGCTGAACGGTCACCGGAATGACCTGATGTTCAGCTGCCGTAGGCGCGGCATCGACCCGCACGCCTTCAAAATAGCCACTGCCCTGCATGGCCTGGGTCAATTCGGCGATCAGTTGTGAGTCGTAAGGGGTATTTTCCTTGAAAGGCACCATGCGCTTGAGCAAATCGTCATCGAAGGGCGCATTGCCACTGAACTTGACCTTGCCCAGCGAATAGCGCGGACCACTTTCATAGACCAGCTCGATGTCGGCAACCCCGGCTCGCGGGTCGACAGCCAGGCGCTGGCTGGTAAAGTGGCCGCTGAAAAAACCGTAACGCGACGCCTGATTCTGGATCAGGCGTTTGGCATCTTCATAATTGCCATGATTGAGCACCGCGCCGGTTTTCAGCGCGTCGCTTTTGGGGACCCGAAAGGCTTTCAGCGATGCTGCCGGACCTTCGACGCGAATTACCACATTGCGCAGGTGAATAGGCTCGCCCGGCTGGATATTGATCACCAGACGTGGCTGGTCTTCGTCCTTGATCTCGCTGTCGATCTGCGCCTGATAATAACCAAGCGCCTGAGCCGCTTTCTCTGCCTGCTGTTCGGCACCCAGGCTGAAGTTGCGCAATGCCTTAACGTCACGCTCGCCCAAATCCCCCACATACCCTTCGACGTTGGCCTTGAGTTCCGGGTTGGCGGGCTTGATCCTGACGTCAAGGCGGGCCTGGGCAAGCGCCGCTGCACTCATGGTCATCAGAAACAGGCTGCTGAATAGTCTGAAAAGCTTCATGGGCGTAGATGCTAACACGATCGACGGGCCGCACTGGAAGCCCACGAATTGTCGGAGATTCAGACCGTTACGTCAGGGACCGGCAGTGAAACCTGAGGGTTGGGGTGAAAAAACACATGCTCTCGGACAGGTCCTACCGCAATCTCGCCGATTTCCTCATAGCCTTGTCGCTTATAGAACTCGAGATAACGAGGGTTTCCCGTGTCTACCACGATGCCCTGAGAGTGCTCATCCACCGCGCACCAATCGTGCAACGCCCCAAGCAGTTGTTCGCTCAAATCCTGCCCCAGCTTCTGACCCTGAAATTCCGGGTCCAGGCCTATCAACGGCAGCACATGCACGGTTTCGGACGGCACACAGGCCAGCACCGCGTTGTAATAAGCCAGATAACGCTGGGTGCACCCCAGGCCGGTGTCCATCACCATGCGCAGACGCCACGCCCAGCTTTCAGTGACACCCAGACGACGTTGCGGTGGCGCGATAAGCGCTACGCCGACCAGCCGATCCTGCAGAAACAGACCGAGTGCAGGCTGGTCTTGCAGGAAGTGTTGTTTGACCAGTTGGCGAATGGTCGCCAACACGCGTTGCTCATATCCCTCACGCTCGGCATTGAACAGATAGGCAAACGTCGGATCGTGCCGATAGGCCCTGAACAGCAAGGAGCGGGTTTCACGGGAATAACCACTGTCGAGTTGACGAACTTCACCCGTGATGGCAGCAGGTAGGGACATAAAAAGCCTCGTGTTAACGGAACTGCGTCTGGCGCAGCAGTTTTGGCAAGCAGGCTTTCGAGTGATGGCACTTGATAACAGTTCCAACGATTTGTCCGGGCCTCTGCTTGCAAGGTGTCTGACACGGTGCTGGTCCTGCAACCACAGGTCAGCTAGCATCGCTGTTTGTTTTTGCTCAGGACCGCTGTTTTATGAAAATCGTCTCGTTCAACATCAATGGTCTGCGCGCTCGACCTCATCAGTTGGCGGCGCTGATCGACAAACACCAACCTGACGTAATCGGCCTTCAGGAAACCAAGGTTTCGGACGAGCAATTCCCCCACGCGGAAGTCGAAGCGCTGGGCTATCACGTGCATTTCCACGGCCAGAAAGGCCATTACGGCGTTGCCCTGCTATCGCGCAACCCTCCGCTGGCTCTGCACAAGGGCTTTGAAAGCGACGACGAGGATTCGCAAAAGCGCTTCATCTGGGGCACTTATGCCGACAGCAATGGGCAGCCGGTCACCATCATGAATGGCTACTTTCCGCAGGGCGAGAGCCGTGATCACCCGACCAAGTTTCCAGCCAAACAGCGTTTTTACGAGAACCTGCAGACCCTGCTGGAGAGCCGTTTCAGCAATGAACAGCCGCTGATCGTGATGGGTGATGTGAACATTTCTCCGCAGGACTGCGACATCGGCATCGGCGCAGACAACGCCAAGCGCTGGCTGAAAACCGGCAAGTGCAGCTTTCTCCCCGAAGAGCGCGAGTGGATGGAACGCTTGAAAAACTGGGGCCTGGTGGACAGCTTCCGCTATCTGTACCCGGAGGTCATCGACCGATTCAGCTGGTTTGACTATCGCAGCCGTGGCTTTGAAGACGAACCCAAGCGCGGTCTGCGTATCGACCTGATCATGACCTCTACCGGCCTGCAGCCACGCATCAAGGCCGCCGAGGTGGACTACGATTTGCGCGGTATGGAAAAGCCGTCGGACCATGCGCCGATCTGGCTGGAACTGAACTGACAAAGCGCCCTCGCGCGCGACCCGGCTTTATGCAGAAACAGGTCGTGCGCGCAGTGGTCGAGCAATCGTCATATTCCGGAAATCTTTCTGTCTTATTCTCCCGGCACCCTCCCGTGACTCATGGTGACGCCGATGCTGCGCGCTTTGCTAACGGCGCTGACTCTGTCGAGCGCCACCCTGCCCGCCCTTGCGCTGGCAGCACTGCCGCTGCCCGTGGGCGAAATACCTGCCTTGCGCATTCAAGGCTCAAACACCATCAATGCTCAATTGGGCCCCGCGCTGGTTGAGGGATTGATGCGCAAGCAAGGCCTGCAATCGGTGCAGACTGTTGCTGGCAATGCCATGAATGAACAGCGCGTCGTCGGCACTAACGCCACAGGGCAGACGGTCAGCATCGAAATCGCCGCACATGGTTCAGGCACCGGTTTTACTGCGCTCAAAGCAGGTAACGCCGATATCGCCGCCTCTTCCCGACCTATCAAGGATCAGGAAGCCAAGGACCTGAGCAGCCTGGGCGACCTGAAAAGCGCAGCTAGCGAGCAAACCATTGCCATCGATGGCGTTGCCGTGATTCTGCATCCAGGTAACCCGGTAAGACAGCTGGATACGCTGCAGCTTGCGCGTATTTTCAGCGGGGAAGTCAGGGACTGGGCAGAAGTGGGCGGAAATCCGGGCGCCATTCATCTTTATGTTCGCGATGAGAAGTCCGGCACCTACGAAACATTCAAGGACCTGATACTTGCAAAGTACGGCAAGAACCTGTCCGGCACAGCCGCACGCTTTGAATCCAGCGAGCAGCTTTCCGACGAGGTCAGCAAGGACATCAATGGCATAGGTTTTATCGGGCTACCGTCCATCAGGCGTGCCAAAGCGGTGGCCATTGCCGATGGTGATTCCAGACCCATGCTCCCGACTGTCAGTCTGATTGCCACCGAAGACTATCCTCTGTCGCGACGGCTCTACTTTTATGTGCCCACCTCAGCTCATCAACGCTGGGCGCAGGCGCTGGTCCGTTTCGCGCAAAGCGCCGAGGGTCAGGCCATCGTGGCGCAGAGCGGCTTTGTCGCGCAGACCGTGCAGGCACTCAAGGTGCAGCCTACCGCGCAGATGCCTGTGGAGTATCAGGTACTGGCGCGCAAGGCCGAACGGCTGTCGGTCAACTTTCGCTTTGCCCAGGGCAGTGCGAAGCTGGATAACAAGGCGCAGCAGGACCTCAAGCGGGTGGCGGAGTACCTGAAAACCAGCAACCAGCTCAATCAACATGTCACGCTGGTCGGCTTTGGTGATGCCAAAAGCGATCCGGCTCGCGCAGCCCTGCTCTCAAGGCTGCGCGCCATGGCGGTGCGCCGCGAGCTGCTGAAAAGCGGCGTGACATTTCGCGACATCGTTGGCCTGGGGGATGAGATGCCGGTAGCTACCAATGACATCGATGACGGCCGGATCAAGAACCGTCGGGTCGAAGTCTGGGTGCAGTAGCCTGGGCGCAGTTATCGGCTACCAGATCAGGACTGGCTGCGTTCCCTGTCCGCCGGCAGATATTTGCCCAGTTCATATTTGCCGACAGCGGCGCGATGCACCTCATCCGGACCGTCCGCCAGACGTAGTGTGCGCTGCATGGCGTACATATAGGCCAGGGGGAAATCATTGGAAACACCCGCCCCGCCGTGCATCTGGATCGCCCGATCGATGACCTTCAGCGCCACGTTCGGCGCTACCACCTTGATCTGCGCGATTTCACTTCTGGCGACCTTGTTGCCTGCCGTGTCCATCATGTAGGCCGCCTTCAGAGTCAGCAGGCGGGCCATATCGATCTCCATACGCGAATCGGCAATCCTGTCGATGTTGCCACCCAGCCTGGCCAGCGGCTTGCCGAAGGCAACCCGGTCGACGGAGCGCCTGCACATCAACTCAAGTGCCCGTTCGGCCATGCCGATGGAGCGCATGCAGTGGTGAATGCGGCCTGGCCCCAATCGGCCTTGGGCGATTTCAAAGCCGCGCCCCTCACCCAGCAAGACGTTTTCAAACGGCACCCTGACGTTATCGAAGACCACTTCGGCATGCCCGTGGGGCGCGTCGTCATAGCCGAACACAGGCAGCGGCCTGACAATCTTCACGCCCGGCGTGTCGACCGGGACCAGAATCATCGAGTGTTGCTGATGGCGCGGCCCGTCAGGATTGCTCAGGCCCATGAAAATCAGGATTTTGCAGCGCGGGTCGCAGGCACCGGAAGTCCACCATTTTCGACCGTTAATTACCCATTCATCACCATCGCGCTCGGCGCACGCGGCCATATTGGTGGCGTCCGATGACGCCACGTCGGGCTCGGTCATGGCAAAAGCAGAACGAATTTCGCCGCGCAGCAACGGTTCCAGCCAGCGAGCTTTCTGTTCCTCGCTGGCATAGCGAACCAGCACCTCCATATTGCCGGTGTCAGGCGCAGAGCAATTGAACGGCTCGGGGCCCAGCATCGAGCGCCCCATGATTTCCGCCAGCGGCGCGTATTCCAGATTGCTCAGGCCGGCACCGAGCGCAGACTCCGGCAAAAACAGATTCCACAACCCCTCGGCTCTTGCACGGGCTTTCAGTTCTTCCATGATCGCGGTGGGCTGCCAGCGGTCGCCTTCGGCCACTTGCTGTTCGAAAACCGGCTCGGCCGGATAAACGTATGCATCCATGAACGCAGTGACGCGCTCACGCAATGCCTGCACCTTCGGGGAATACGCGAAATCCATGGGCCACTACCTTCTCGATCAGGGTGTCGAATGCATGATCCTGATGCTAGAGAAACGCCGTACATTTATCTAATCTATTCTCGGCGTGTATAAACATTCATAACCGATATATGATCCATCACCGCTGCGGCGTCCCCAGCCTGCCGAACAGCGAATCAAAATAACAGCACGAGGCGCCCATCAATGAACCTGAGCAAGGTCGATCTCAATCTTTTCATTGTCTTCGACGCCATCTACACCGAAGCCAATCTGACCCGGGCCGGGCAGATCGTCGGCATTACCCAGCCTGCGGTGTCCAACGCCCTGGCGCGGCTGCGAGAGACCTTCAACGACCCGCTGTTTGTGCGAACGGCTCAAGGCATGGTGCCGACACCGATGGCACAGAACATCATCGGCCCGGTGCGCAATGCACTCTCATTGCTCAGGGTTTCGGTGCAGGAAAGCCGTATATTCAACCCGTTGCAGGCCAACAAGAACTACCGCATCAGCATGACCGACCTGACCGAGGCCGTGATCCTGCCGACGCTGTTCCAGCGCCTGCGGCGCCTAGCGCCTGCCGTGACCATCGAGAGCTTTCTGTCCAAGCGGCGGGAAACCACCAAGGAGCTGGCTGCCGGGCGCCTCGACTTCGCCGTGGATGCACCGCTCAATACCGACCCGCAGGTTCGCCACGTCAAGCTGCTGGAAGACCGCTATGTGTGCGGCATGCGCAAGGCGCATCCGCTGGCGAACAAGGCCACGCTGACGCTGGATGATTACATGAGCCAGGCACACATCCATATTTCCAGTCGGCGTAGCGGACTGGGGCATGTGGACCTGGCGCTGGGCAAGATGGGCATTCAGCGCAGGATTGCGTTGCGCTCGCAGCATTACCTGATGGCGACACAGGTCCTGCAGCAGACCGATATGGTCATGACCATACCGGAACGCTTCGCCCGCCGTAACGATCTGCACTATGTCTACCTGCCGGTCAACGATGTGCCTTCGGTCGAAACCCATCTGTACTGGCATGAAAGCACTGATCAGGACCCAGCCAACCGCTGGATGCGCGAGCAGATCATCGAGCTTTCACAGCGAGTCGTGGCGCAGGAACAGAGCCTCGATAAAGCATGAGATAAATACAGTAAGTAATTGTTTTTAAATTAAATATATAAAATTATTAAAGTCATTTCTAACCTGGCGGGCGCGTCTTGGCGCGCCCTGACAACACGACTTCTGCTTGACGCTTACGTAAAGCAAGCCGTAGGTTGAGTACTGCATACCTCGCCGAGCGACACCATGAGCAGTCAGACCTACAGCATTTCCGAGCTCGCCCGTGAGCTGGATATCACCACCCGCGCCATCCGCTTTTACGAAGAGCAAGGCATGCTCAGCCCTGAACGCAAAGGACTGGAGCGCATCTACACGGCCCGTGACAAAGTCACTCTGAAACTGATCCTGCGCGGCAAACGCATCGGTTTTTCGCTGGCTGAATGCAAGGAACTGATCTCGCTCTACGACCCTGCCGGTGACAACCAGAAGCAGTTGCAGACCATGCTCGGCAAGATCGCCGAGCGCCGTGAACAGCTCGAACAACAATTGCTGGACATCCGGCAAATGCAACTGGAGCTGGACACCGCCGAAGAGCGTTGCCGGGCTGCGCTCGATAAAACTGCTGCCACTTCACACTGACTACCACAAGGCGCTGCCATGTCTCTTCCACAAAAGGTAAATATCGTTGAAGTAGGCCCGCGTGACGGCCTGCAGAATGAAGCACAACCGATCAGTATCGGCGACAAGGTGCGCCTGGTGGATGACCTGACGGCAGCCGGACTGAGCCACATTGAAGTCGGTAGTTTTGTCTCGGCCAAATGGGTGCCGCAGATGGCTGGCTCCGCCCAGGTGTTCGAAAATATCCAGCGGCGTGAAGGCGTTATCTACTCTGCCCTGGCACCCAACCTGCGCGGGTTCGAAGATGCGTTGGCGGCGGGTGTCAGGGAGGTTGCGGTGTTTGCAGCGGCAACCGAAGGGTTTTCCCGGCGTAACCTCAATTGCTCGATCAGCGAAAGCCTGGAGCGCTTTGCGCCCATCATGGCGGCGGCGCAGATGCATGGTGTGCAGGTTCGGGGTTATGTGTCGTGCGTATTGGGCTGTCCTTATGAGGGCAGTGTCTCGCCTCAGCAGGTCGCAGCCGTCGCCAATGAACTCTACACGATGGGTTGCTATGAAGTTTCGTTGGGCGACACCATCGGCACCGGCACGCCGGGGGCCACGCGAGCGCTGTTCAACGCCGTCTCAGCGCAGATCCCGCGAGGCAAGCTTGCCGGGCACTTCCACGACACTTACGGTCAGGCGCTGGTGAATATCTACGCCAGCCTGGAGGAAGGTATCCAGGTCTTCGACAGTTCCGTGGCAGGCCTGGGCGGCTGCCCGTACGCCAAGGGTGCCAGCGGCAATGTTGCCACCGAGGACGTGCTGTACATGTTGCAGGGCATGGGCATTGAAACCGGGGTTGATCTGGACCAGGTCATTGCCGCAGGCCAGCGCATCTGCGACGTGCTGCAACGCAGCAATGGCTCGCGCGTGGCCAAGGCCCGGTTGTCTGCTTAACGACTGTCACCTGTCGGTAACAGGGTGCGACAACTTGTCACACAGTGTTACCCTGCCCCGCGTCCAGTCGAGTCAAACGGGTAACACGGAAACACTCGACAACCGAATCAGATGGCCCGATGCCCGAAAAAGACGTTCAGCTCCCGGTATTACGGGGCTTTTAAAAAACTGGCACGGGTCCTGCTATATCACTTGTACAACAAAAATAAAAACACGCAGCAACCCAATAAAAACAACACGTACCGGCTCTGACATAACAAGAACAACACGGACAGAGACGTAGCTAACAGATTTTTTTGAAGTGGACAGCTTTTCTGAACTGCTTGCCTTGCAAGTCGTTCTGCAGCCAGACAGAGAACAACAAAACTGCCCTGAGGCAGCTCCCGAACTGGTTGGATCACATGATGAAAGCTTGATCAGCGCTCAAAAAAATACGTTTGCTCTTGGTCCCGCATGCGGACCGCTCAAAAAAGCAGTGAAGGGCCAGGTCGCCAAAAACAACAACAGGCCACCCGAAAAACAAAAAAGAGCATAGAGACATACCTTGAAGGGGAGCCCAGGCTCCCCTTCGTGCTTTCCAGCGTTTGCTTTTGCCTCCCGACCCTCCCCCACCCTC